>NZ_JACBXC010000190.1 GCF_013870535.1 Streptomyces phytophilus
CGGCAGGTGCCGGCGATGCCGTCGAGGGCGTCCGCCAGCGCCGCACGGTCCAGCCGGCCGGGATCGGCGACCAGCAGATGGGCGGCCACCGACGTCTGCACGCCGATGAGGGTGATGCTGTGGGCCAGCAGGTCGTGCAGGTCCTGGGCGATGCGCAGCCGTTCCTCCGCGACCCGGCGGGCGGCGGTCTCCTCCCGGGTGCGCTCGGCGCGTTCGGCGCGTTCGACGATGGCGCCGACGTAGTTGCGGTGCACCCGCACCGCCTCGCCCAGCAGCGCCACCGACATGACCCAGCCAGAGGTGCGCAGCAGTTCCGCGCCCTGGTCGGCGCTGCGCAGCGTCAGCATGGTGACGGCGGCGACGACGAGGCCGCAGGTGACCAGCAGGGTGCGCAGCCGGGGCCCGGCGACGGCGAGGGAGTAGACGGCGACCATCATCGCGGGCGTCGGCGCGCTGTGGATGTTGTCCTGGATGTGGTACGGGGCCTCGGGGAGGACGGACAGCAGAAAGACGCCCATCGGGTAATGGCGGCGCCACGCCAGCACCCCCACCATGACGAACAGCAGCAGCCAGCCGGCGGCGTCCGGCCGGTGCGCGCTGGTCCCGACGCTGCCGAACAGCGCCAGGCACGCGACGACGGCGCCGACGAAGGCGGTGAACAGAACGTCCCGGCGCGTCGGCTTCTTCAGCCCCGCCGGCCAGGTCCTCGCTGACTGCATGGCCACCATCCTCGCCCACGGCTCCGCGGGCGCAACTCCTCGGTACGGGCAGGCCGTCCACGCGCCGCGAGGGGCACGTGGACGGCCGGTGCCGGGCGTACGGACCGTACGGCCGTGGCGGACGGGCTAGTTCACCGCCGCGCCCGCGGGTTCCGGCTCCTTCGGGGCGTCTTCTGCGGCGGGCGGGGCCTCCGCGCGTTTCGACAGCGGGCCCGGCCACCAGATCTTCTTGCCCAGCAGCCAGCTTGCGGACGTCACCAGGTAGGTGCGGACCAGGAACGTGTCCAGCAGGACGCCGACCGCGACGACGAACCCCAGCTCGAAGATCATCACCATCGGCATCGTCATCAGCACCGCGAACGTCGCCGCCAGCACCACGCCCGCCGAGGCGATGACGCCGCCGGTGCGGCGCAGCGCCGTGAGCGCCGCGGTGCGGGTGTCGGCGCCGCCCGTGGCCTCCTCGCGCATCCGGTGCAGCAGGAAGATCCCGTAGTCGACGCCCAGGGCCACGCCGAAGACGAAGGTGAGCAGGGCCAGTTCGCCGCCGATGCCCGGATAGCCCATGACCGGCTCGAAGACCAGGCCGCCGATGCCCATCGCCGCGCCCCACGACGCCACGACGGCCACCGTCAGCACCAGCGGCGCGACGATGCTGCGCAGCAGGGCGATGAGGATGACGAGGACGGCGGCCAGGGTGAGGGGGATGACGAGCTTGCGGTCCTTGGAGTTGGCGTCCGCCAGGTCCAGGGCCTCGGCGCTGGGGCCGCCGACGAGGGCGTCGGCGCCGTCGAGGGCGCCGAGTTCGGAGCGCAGGCCGGCGATCGTACGGTCCTCCCCCGCGGACTGCGGCGGGTCGGCGGCGTAGACGGTGATCTCGCTGAACCCGTTGCCGGAGCGGGCGATCTCCGCGGAGGCGACGCCCTCCACGCCCTGCGCCACCGACAGCGCCGCGTCCGCCCGCGCCTCGTCGGCGACGACGGTGATCGCCTGGGCGCCCTGCCCGGGATAGGCGTCCGACACCTTCTCCATCGCGGTGATCGACTCGGGCTTGTCGGTGAAGGCGTCCTCCTGCTTGAGGTTGCCCGGCAGGTTGAACGCGCCGAGCGCCAGCGCGCCCAGCAGCACCACGCCGCCGGCGAGGATCGCCACCGGGCGGCGGCCCACCGAGGAGCCCATCCGGTCGAAGAAGCCGCGCCGCTTGGGCTCGCTGCCCAGGGTGGGGACCAGCGGCCAGAAGATGCGGCGGCCGAAGAGCACCATCAGCGCCGGCAGCAGCGTCGTCATCACCGCCAGCGCGCACACCACGCCGACCGCGCCGACCGGGCCGAGGCCCGCGCTGGAGTTGAGGTCCGCGGCCAGCAGGCAGATCAGGCCCGCCGCGACCGTGCCGGAGGACGCGAGGATCGCCGGGCCGCAGCTGCGTACGGCCGTCAGCATCGCCGCCTGCGGATCGCTGGTGCGGCGCAGTTCCTCCCGGTACCGGGCGACGAGCAGCAGCGCGTAGTCGGTGCCCGCGCCGAAGATGAGCACTGTCATCACCGCGGAGCTCATCGAGGTGACGGTCAGGTCGAACGCCTGGATGAGGCCGTAGACGACGGCCATGGCGCTCAGCGACGCCACCCCCACGCACACCAGCGGCAGCAGCCACAGGAACGGGCTGCGGTAGGTGAGGATCAGCAGGATCGTCACGATGCCCGCCGTGGTGTACATCAGGGTGCCGTCGACCTCTTCGTAGACGGCCTCGGAGTCGGCCTGGATGCCGGCCGGGCCGCCGAGTTCGACGGACAGGCCCTCGGGGGGATCCGCGACGAGCTGCTCGCGGATCTCCTCGACGGCCGCCAGCTGGGCGTCCTCGTCGGGCAGTCCGACGACGGAGAACGGCACCATCAGGGTGCTGCCGTCCTCGGCGGGCACGGCCCGCGGCGTGCCGTCCCCGGCCAGTTCGTACCGGTCGGCGAGGCCGGCGGCGTGCTCGGCGGCGAGTTCGCGGTCGGCGGCGGTGATGCCGCCGTCGCGCTGGTAGACGAGGATCCCGGCGAGGGTGTCGCCGCCGGGCATCTCCTCGGCCGTCCGCGAGACCTGCGTCGAGTCCGCGCTGCCCGGCAGGTAGTCGACGGCCCGGTCGCGGGTCGCGTCGCCGAGCTTGCTGCCGAACGGCATGGCGAGCGCGAGGATCGCGACCCACAGGCCGAGGACGGCCCAGGGCAGCCAGCGGCGCCCGGCCCGGGGCGCCCGGCCGGATGGTGCTTCGGGTGGTGCGGATACGGCGCCCATGGCGGGCTCTCCCTCCGGGAAGCAACTGGACTGGCCCCAGCTTCCCCGGGGATCCCGCGCCGTTCTTCGCTCCCGGGTGCGAAACCTCGCCTACTGCGCGGGGTGTCCCGCGCCCTCCCGTGCTCCCCGGGGAGTACTACGCGCCCTCCTTCAGCACCGTCCTGACGATCTCGCGCTGGGCGCCGGTCAGCCGCGGGTCGGCGAAGTGGGCCGTGCGGCCGTCCGCCGTGACGCGGTACGCGAAGCCGTCCGGTACGCCCGCGGGCGTACCGGACGGCTTCGCGTACCAGGGCCTCCAGGCCGGCCGCGTCCGCGCGGCCGGCCGTGTCCAGGGTCGCCTCGCGGGTCAGGCCCGCGAAGCCCCCGGTGCGGGTGACGGTGATGCGCATGCCCCCACGCCTACCCCGCCTGCGGCGGCGCACCCTCGCGGGCCGGGGTCTGCCGCGGCACCGTGGCCTCCGCGTCGGTGGGCACGCCCACCTGCGACCACGCCGAGAGCACCGCGGCGCGCTCCGCGGCGTCGCCGTAGCGGGCCTCGGCGGCGGCGACGGTCGCGGCGGCGAACGCGGCGAAGTCGGCCGTGGTGGTCAGGGACCCGCCGGTCAGCACGTCGTACCAGATGCGGCCCGCGCGCTCCCAGGCGTTGCCGCCGAGGTCGGTCGCCAGCAGGTAGAAGGCGTGGTTGGGGATGCCCGAGTTGATGTGGACGCCGCCGTTGTCGGTGGAGGTGTCCACGTAGTCCGCCATCGTCGCCGGCTGCGGGTCCTTGCCGAGGACGTCGTCGTCGTAGGCGGTGCCGGGGGCCTTCATCGAGCGCAGCGCCTCGCCGCTCACGCCGGGGGCCAGGAGTTCGGCGCCGATGAGCCAGTCGGCGTCCGCGGCGGACTCGCCCTGGACGTACTGCTTGATGAGGGAGCCGAAGACGTCGGAGACCGACTCGTTGAGCGCCCCGGACTGGCCGAAGTACTCCAGGTTCGCGGTGTACTGCGTGACGCCGTGCGTCAGCTCGTGGCCGATGACGTCGACCGCGAGGGTGAAGTCGAGGAACACCTCGCCGTCGCCGTCGCCGAAGACCATCTGCTCGCCGTCCCAGAAGGCGTTGCCGTAGTCCTCGCCGTAGTGGACGGTCGCGTTCAGCGGCAGCCCCGCGCCGTCGATCGAGTTGCGCGCGAAGCCGCTGAGGAACAGCTCGAAGGTGGCGCCGAGGCCGTCGTAGGCGCGGTTGACGGTGGCGTCCTCGACGGCCTCCGCGCCCTCCTTGCGGACCTCGGTGCCGGGCAGGTCCTGGGTCTTCTCCGCGTCGTACACCGTGCGCTTCGGCTTCGCGTCCTCCTGCGCCGGCCGGGCGGCCGGCGGGGCGGCCGGGCCGCGCACGGTGGTGATGCGGCGGCGGGTGCGCTGCAGCGCGTCGCGCTCCAGGGTGCGGCGGGCGCGGGCGGACAGCGCCGGGTTGTCGGTACGCGCCAGCTTGTCCAGCATGTGCGGCGGCACGATCGTGCAGAACACGGGGGTACGTGAGATGGCGTCCATGCCCGCAATGTGTCACTGGGTAATCGACTTGTCACTCCCCGCAGCGGGTTGTTCGCGATTTCGGGTGGCGGGGGCCCGACCGGGCTCCACGCGGGGTCTCGCATCGTGATACTGATCGGCCGGCGCCGACGGGGCTGGGCTACTGTGGTCGGCATCGTGCGTTACGGGCTGCTTCTTCTTAGCCGCCGCGGCGAGGGTCTGCTGTCGTAGACCGACCCCCTCCCCGCGGAGTCCGGTGCTGCCACCCGTCGGTCGACGACCAGCTCGCGCGAAGGAGCCCACCCCGCCATGTCCCACCCCGGTAACGCCGTCGGCCGCGGCACGCCCGTCACCGCCGCCACCGTGCGCCAGCAGCCCTCCGGCATGCCCGTGCACCGCTACCGCCCGTACGACGCCGTCGACATCCCCGACCGCACCTGGCCCGGCAACCGCATCACGCAGGCCCCCCGGTGGCTGTCCACCGACCTGCGCGACGGCAACCAGGCCCTGATCGACCCCATGTCGCCGGCGCGGAAACGCGCCATGTTCGACCTCCTGGTACGCATGGGCTACAAGGAGATCGAGGTCGGCTTCCCCTCCTCCGGGCAGACCGACTTCGACTTCGTACGCTCCATCATCGAGGACGGCGCCATCCCCGAGGACGTGACGATCTCCGTCCTGACCCAGGCGCGCGAGGAGCTGATCGAGCGCACCGTCCAGTCGCTCCAGGGCGCCCACCGCGCCACCGTCCACCTGTACAACGCCACCGCGCCCGTCTGGCGCGAAGTCGTCTTCCGCGGCTCGCGCGACGCGGTGAAGCAGATCGCCGTCGACGGCACCCGGCTGGTCGTGGAGTACGCCGAGAAGCTGCTCGACGACCGCACCGTCTTCGGCTACCAGTACAGCCCGGAGATCTTCACCGACACCGAGCTGGACTTCGCGCTGGAGGTCTGCGAGGGCGTCATGGACGTCTGGCAGCCCGAGGACGGCCGCGAGATCATCCTCAACCTGCCGGCCACCGTGGAGCGCTCCACGCCCTCCACCCACGCCGACCGCTTCGAGTGGATGTCGCGGAACCTGACCCGCCGCGAGCACGTCTGCCTGTCCGTCCACCCGCACAACGACCGCGGCACCGCCGTCGCCGCCGCCGAGCTGGCGCTCATGGCCGGCGCCGACCGCATCGAGGGCTGCCTGTTCGGGCAGGGCGAGCGGACCGGCAACGTCGACCTCGTCACCCTGGGCATGAACCTGTTCTCGCAGGGCGTCGACCCGATGGTCGACTTCTCGCAGATCGACGAGATCCGGCGCACCTACGAGTACTGCAACCAGATGGGCGTCCACCCCCGCCACCCCTACGTCGGCGACCTCGTCTACACCGCCTTCTCCGGCTCCCACCAGGACGCCATCAAGAAGGGCTTCGAGGCGATGGAGGCCAGGGCCGAGCAGGCCGGCAAGCCCGTCGGGGAGCTGGAGTGGGCGGTGCCGTACCTGCCCATCGACCCCAAGGACGTGGGCCGCTCCTACGAGGCCGTCATCCGCGTCAACTCGCAGTCCGGCAAGGGCGGCGTGGCGTACGTGCTCCAGCACGACCACAGCCTCGACCTGCCGCGGCGCATGCAGGTGGAGTTCTCCCGGATCATCCAGACCAAGACCGACGCCGAGGGCGGCGAGGTCACCCCCGCGCAGATCTGGGACGTCTTCCGCGACGAGTACCTGCCCAACCCCGCCAACGCCTGGGGCCGCATCCAGCTCCGCGGCGGGCAGACGACGACCGACCGCGACGGCGTCGACACCCTCACCGTCCAGGCCGACGTCGACGGCGCCGGGACCACCCTCGTCGGCACCGGCAACGGCCCCATCTCCGCGTTCTTCCACGCCCTGCAGGGCGTCGGCATCGACGCCCGGCTCCTGGACTACCAGGAGCACACGATGAGCGAGGGCGCCAGCTCGCAGGCCGCCTCGTACATCGAGGTCGCCGTCGACGGCAAGGTGCTGTGGGGCATCGGCATCGACGCCAACACCACGCGCGCGTCGCTGAAGGCCGTCGTCTCCGCGGTCAACCGCGCCGCGCGCTGACCCCGGCGGCACACGCAGAGCACCCAGAGCACACGTACAGCACACGTACAGCACACGCACGGCACCCGGGAAGCACCCCCGGGAGCACCCCGGAGCGCCCGCCGCCCCGCGCCCCGTCCGACCGGACGGGGCGCGGGGCGCGGCTCGTTCGCACCGCCTCGACGTGCACGAGGGCTGACGATGTCGGCCGGTGTGGTTAGCATCACGTCAGCGCGGCAGCGTTGCCGAAGCGTGATGGAGGTCGACGTGACGCATATCCTCCGCCGGTTCGCCGGCGTGCGGACGTCCTGGCACACCGAGTCCGACGGTGAGTTCTTCTGCCCCGGCTGCGGCGGCGACCGCAACTACAGCCGGCGCACCGGCAGACGGCGGTTCACCGTCCTCGGCGTACCCGTGCTGCCGCGCGGCGCCGCCGGTCCCCTCGTCGAATGCGCGGACTGCGGCGGCCGCTTCGGCCTCACGTCCCTGGCGGAACCCACCTCCACGCGCTTCGCGCTGCTGCTGCGCGACGCCACCCACGCCGTCGCGCTCGCCGTCCTCCACGCCGGCGGCACCTCCTCCCACGCCGTCCGCTGCGCCGCCGTCACCGCGGTGCGCACCGCGGGGTACGACGACTGCACGGAGGAGCAGCTGCTGACGCTGCTGGCCGCCATCGAGGCCGACTCCGGCCGGATGCCCGACCTGTGCGCCGACCTCCCGCCGGAGCAGCGGAACTTCGAGGCGGAGCTGCGCGAGACGCTGGCGCCGCTGGCGCCGCACCTGGTGCCGGCGGGGCGGGAGTCGATCCTGCTCTCCGGCGCGCGCATCGCGCTCGCGGACGGGGCGTACACGCCGCCGGAGTG
>NZ_JACBXC010000191.1 GCF_013870535.1 Streptomyces phytophilus
AGCGGCGGCGGACGGGTCGACGGCCAGCGCCCAGCCTCCGACACGCAGTACGTGCCCGGCCGCGCCCTCCTCACCGGGGGCATCGCCCGCGCCGGGGTCGACGCGCACGGCCCGCACCTCGACGGAGCCGCGCAGCGCCGAGCCCACGGTGAGCCAGGGCCCCGGCACGTACGCGCAGTCGGGACCGCCGAAGGGGTCCCAGGCGGTGTCCGCCGGCCAGTGGGCCCGGCTCCGTGAGACGGCGGTGGTCTCGCCGATGGAGACCCTGGCGGACGGGCGGCGGTGGGAGGCCCGCCCGGCGGGGTCGAGGAGGACGACCGCGTTGTCGAGCGGGTCGGCGTCCGCGCAGGAACCGTCGCCCGCCGTGGGGTCGCCGGGGGTCTCGGGCGCGGTGTGGGTGGAGTACGCGAAGCGCGCGTAGCAGGGGTCGTCCGCGTGCAGGCGGCCCGGGTCGGCGTGGTCGCCGCCGTGGTTGACGACCCGTACGACGCCGTCCGCGGCGGTGCCGGAGGCGAGCCACCTGGGGGCGGGCAGCGAGCGGGTGAAGTCGGCCTGCTCGACGGCGGGAACGGCCTCCGGCTCGGTCCACACCGGGTGGCCGGGCGGCAGGGCGAGTCCGATGAAGCCCTTGCTCGCCCAGTACGGGGACGCCGGCCCGGAGTACGCCTGGAGGATGCCGCGGTACGGGCGGTGCCAGCCGAGCGTGAGCAGGCCGCGCCCGTCGGTGGCGCCGTTCGCCGTGAAGTGGTCGAGCACGCGGTTGGCGAGGGCGCGGGTCTCGCCGGGCGCGAGCGGCGTGGCGTCGAAGAGGGCGCCGGTCCACAGCGGGGCGAGCGCGGCGTGCCGGTAGGTCAGCGAGCGGCCCTGGACGACGGGGGAGCCGTTGGCGCCGTAGAGGAGCCGCTGGTCCGCGAGGAAGCGGTGGAGCCGCGTCCGGTAGCGGTCGAGGAGCCCGGCCGGGGCCGCGTCGCCCAGGATGCGGCAGAACCACAGCGGGTACAGGTGCATCGCCCACCCGTTGTAGTGGTCGAAGTTGCGCCGCTCCCCGCCGGTGAGGCCGTCGGAGTACCAGCCGTCGCCCGCGTACCAGCCGTCGGTGAGAGCGATCGTCCGGTCGAGGTCCTGCTGCCGCCAGGCGCCGCCGGCCGTACGGGCGAACGCCTCGGTGACGCCCTGGAACCAGACCCAGTTGTTGCCCGGCATCGGGTCGCCGACCATCGGGGCCAGCCAGTCCAGTATCCGCTGCTGCACCTTCGCCGGGAGCCGGTCCCAGATCCAGGGGCGGGTCTCGTGCAGCGCGAGCGCGATGGACGCGGCCTCGACCTTGGCCTGGTTGCATTCGGCGAAGGCCGGCCAGCGCCGCGGGTGGTGCGGGTCGGTGCCGGCGGCCAGGCCCGCGGCGTACCAGCCGGCGAGGTCGTGCGGGTCGGCGCCCGCCGCGCCCGCGAGCCGGAAGGCGGCCAGCAGGAACGTGCGGGCGAACCCTTCGAGCCCGTCGCTCAGCCGCCCGCTGACGCTCGGCACGCCGGGCAGGTCGATCAGGGAGTGCTCGTCGGTGGCGTACGGCCGGACGGCGAGCAGCAGGTCGTCCGCGGCCCGCTCCCAGCGCGCGCGGTCCCCGGCGGCGGTGCGGCCCATCAGTACCGGGTCTCCCATGCCAGTTCGTACTCCGCACGCATCTTGTCGCCCGCCTCCCTGCGCCACTCCCGGACGGCATCGTCCCATTCGCCGCGGGAGTTCCGCCCCTGCATGACGCCCTTGCGCAGGCTCTCGAACCGCAGGCCGAACAGCTTGGACATCTCGGCGTCCGTCGCCGAGTAGAGGGCCTCGGCGGGGTTGGGGATCAGCTTCTTGACGGCTTCCTTCTGGAAGGCGTACTGGCCGGGCACGATCTCCGGCTTCTGCGGGTAGTAGAGGGTGAACGGCGAGTCCGTGGCGAACGTCGTCGGCAGGGTGACCTCGGCCGTGCCCTGCGGGGTGAGGATCGGGTCGGTGCCTTCGAGGGTGTGGTCGGGGCCGCGTACGCCGTACTTGCGCAGCAGGTAGCCGTCGGTGCCGAAGGGGGCGGCGAGGGCGTTCATGGCGCGGAGGATCTGCTTGATGCGGGCCTCGGGGGCCTTCTTGACGATGAGGGTGGCGAAGTTGGCGCGGCCCTGCCACTGCCCGGCGGGGGTGGCGGCGTCCCAGTCGGGCGGCATCTGGTAGCCGATGTCCAGGCCCTCGGCTACCGGTTCGTACACGGTGTAGAAGTCGTTCCAGGCCGCGGGGCCGTCGGGGTGCATGACGATCTGCCCGTTGCCGAACCAGTCCTTGAACTTGCCAACGACGCTGAACGCGTCCGGGTGCACGACGCCGGCCCTGGTGAGCTGCAGTCCGGCGTCGAGGGCCTGCCGGCACTCCTCGGTCTCGTAGTAGTGCGTGAACCTGCCGTTCTCCTCCCGCCACCAGTTGGGCGCCCCCATCATCTGCATCAGCAGGTTCCAGGTGGTGGTGGGGTCGCCGAGGGCGTACTGGTGGGCCCCGGGGTCGGTGGCGTCCTTGCAGAGCCGGAAGAACTCGCGCCAGGTCTTCGGGTCGGGGTCGAGGCCCTTCTTCCGGAGGAGGTCGAGGCGGGTGAACGTGGGGCCGCTGGAGACCGGGCGCGGCATGGGCAGGGCGTAGATGCCGCCGTTGCGCACGCAGGGGAGCCAGGAGTCGGTGGGGATGTTCGCGAGGAACGGGTAGTCGCGGACGTTGTCACCGGAGAGGTGCGGGGTGAGGTCCTCGAAGAGGGCGTCGAGCATGTCGGGCGTGGCGGCGCTGTTCTGGTCCGGGGGCAGCATCAGCATCGCGTCCGGCAGGTCGCCGCCGGCCAGTGTGACCGCGAACTTCTGCGGGTAGTCGCCGACAGGGGTGATCTCGAAGCCGAGGTCGCAGCCGACGTACTCGTTGAGCGCCTGCCACATGGCATTGCCGTCCACCGGGGGCGGCACCGGGTTGAAGATCAGGTTCATGATCTTGATGCCGGGGCCCTCGGCGGGCGGGCCGTCCGGGAAGGCCGCCACCACCTCGCGGGGGAAGTGCCGGTGGCCGGCGGAGACGCCGTCCGCGGTGGCGGGCATGTCCGTCGGCACGCCGCGGTACGGGACGTACGCGGGCAGCTCCGCCTTCGCGTTGGCCAGCCGGGCCGGCCGGGGCTCGAAGTCGCCGCAGCCGGTGAGGGCCAGGCCGGCCCCGGTGCCGGCCGCGGCGGCGAGGAAGCCGCGGCGGGTGAGAGGTGTCTTCATGGTTATCCCTTCACCGCCCCGATCATCACGCCCTTGTTCATGTGGCGCTGGACGAAGGGGTAGACGAGCACGATCGGGACGATCGACAGCACGAGGATGGCCGCCTGGAGCGACTGCGCCGGCGGCACCGGCGCGCCGGCGGCGGCGTCGATCTGGCCGCCGCTGAGCGAGGCGTTGTTCACGACGTACGTGCGGAGCACCAGTTGCATGGGCCACTTGGCGGCGTCGTTCATGAACAGCAGCGCGTTGAAGAACGCGTTCCAGTACGTGACGGCGTAGAAGAGGCCGATGACGCCGACGGACGCCTTGGACAGCGGCAGGACGACACGGCTCAGGATCGACCACTCCGACGCGCCGTCGATACGGGCGGCGTCGAGCAGTTCCTTCGGGATGCTCATGAAGAAGGAGCGCAGGACGATCACGTTGAACGCGTTGATCATGGTGGGCAGGATGAGCGACCAGTAGCTGTTGATCATGCCGAGCTGCTTGACCGTCAGATAGGTGGGGATGACGCCCGGCACGAACAGCATGGACATCAGCAGCAGCATGAGGATCGGCTTGTGCCCGAAGGAGCCGGGGCGGCTCAGCCCGTACGCGAGCATGATCGAGCTGACGAGGCTGAGGGCCGTGCCGACCACGGTGATCCCGACGCTCACCATCATCGCCCTGGACACCAGCCCGCCGGAGAGCAGCGCCGTGTACGAGTCGAGGGTCGGGTGGTCGGGCCAGAGCACGAACCCGCCGGCCTCGGTGACCTGTGCGGAGCCGGCGACGGATGTCGAGACGATGGCCACGAAGGGCACCACGACCAGCAGCACGCAGACCAGCAGGAGCAGCGACTTCAGGGCGCGCCACGGCGGCGAGCCGGGGCTCTCGCCGGGGATCGCGCTGTACGCCCGGTGCGTCCTGCCGCCGCTGCGGCGGGGCCGGGTGGGGGACAGGGTGGTCATGACCGGTAGACACCTTCCTCGCCGAAGAGATGGGCGATCTTGTTGGCGCCCAGCACGAGCACCACCCCGACGACGCCCTTGACCAGCCCGACGGCGGCGGCGACACCCCACTGCCCGCCGACGAGGCCGTTGTTGAAGACGTACGTGTCGAGCACTTCGCTGTCCTGGAGCCCCACGGCCGTCTGCTGGAGCAGGATCTGCTCGAAGCCGACGGACAGGGCGTCGCCGAGGCGCAGGATGAGCAGCAGGATCACCAGGCTGCGCAGCGCGGGCAGGGTGACGTGCCAGGTCTGCCGCAAGCGGCTGGCGCCGTCCATCGCGGACGCCTCGTACAGGTTGTTGTCGACGCGGGAGAGGGCGGCGAGGAAGAGGATCGTGCCCCAGCCGGCGTCCTTCCAGATCACCTGGAAGGTGAGGAGCGCCTTGAACGTGTCCGGGTTGCCGATGATGTTCCAGGTGCCCAGGTCGTGGCTCTGCAGGAACAGGTTGAGCATGCCGGTCTGCCCCAGCATCTGCTGGAAGAGGGCGACGATGACGACCCAGGACAGGAAGTGCGGCAGGTACAGGACGTTCTGCACCCACTTCTTGAGCCGTTCGCTGACCAGGCTGTTCAGCGCCAGCGCCAGCGCGATCGGCACCGGGAAGACGAACACGACCTGGATCAGCGTCAGCTGCAGGGTGTTGGACAGGGCCCGCAGGAACTGCTCGTTGCCGTCGAAGACGACGTCGAAGTTGTCGAAGCCGGTCCAGGGGCTGTGCATGATGCCGATGTACGGCTGGTAGTCCTGGAAGGCGATGACGTTCCCGAGCAGCGGTATGTAGTGGAACAGCAGCAGGGCCGCGAGTCCCGGGACGGCGAACCAGAACAGGGCGAGGTCGCGGCGGTTGCCCGGTCGCAGCCGCCTCAGCGGGAGCCGCTTGCCCGCGCCGCCGCTCTTCTCGGCCGGTGGGGCGGCCGTCTGTTGAAGCGTTGTCATCGGTTGGAGCCCTTTCCTCATTGAAAGACGGGCGTTCCGCTTCCGGTCACGCCAGCCGCGGCAGCGCCCGGCGGGTGACCTCTCCGCACAGCGGCTCTCCGGCCAACCAGCGGGCGACCTCGGCGACGGCGTACCGCCCGAGCCGCCGCACCTCGGTGCCCTGGGCCCCGGCGATGTGCGGCGTGAGGAGCACGTGGGGCAGCGCGGCGAGGGGGTGGTCCGGGGGCAGGGGTTCCGGGTCGGTGACGTCGAGGTACGCCTCCAGGCGGCCGGAGACGCACTCCCTGGTCAGGGACTCGGTGTCGACGATCGCGCCCCGCGCGGTGTTGATCAGCGCGGCGCCGTCGGGGAGCAGGGCGAGCTTCGCGGCGTCGAGCAGGCCGGTGGTCTCCGGCAGCAGCGGCGCGTGCACG
The DNA here is from genome assembly GCF_013870535.1 of Streptomyces phytophilus. Classification (GTDB taxonomy): domain Bacteria; phylum Actinomycetota; class Actinomycetes; order Streptomycetales; family Streptomycetaceae; genus Streptomyces; species Streptomyces phytophilus. Next base: position 5,607 of record NZ_JACBXC010000191.1, read on the forward strand.
CTGACGACGGCCGAGCGCCGGCACAGCTCGTCCAGTTCGACCCGCCGGGCGCCGAGCAGCCGCGCCTCGTCGTCGGTCAGGTACGGGTCGCTGACCAGGATGCGGTAGCCGGCGTCGGAGCCGGCGAGTTCGGCGATCACACCGCGGCCGATCCGGGAGGCGCCGACGATGCCCACGGTGGCGCCGTCGCCCCCGGCGCGGGAGCGGGGCCCGGGCCACCCGGCCGTGTAGCCGGCCGCCATGGCAAGGGTGCGCCGGGCGGCGAGGGTGATCAGGGCGACGGAGTACGAGACGACGGGGCCGGCGTTGGCGTCGGCGGCACAGGACACGCGGATACCGCGCTCCCATACCGCCTCGCCGACCAGGGACTTGACCGTGCCCGCAGCGTGCACCACCGCCCGCAGCCGCGGGGCGCCCGCCACCACCTCGGCGGTGAGCGGCGGGCAGCCCCAACTGCTGAGGAGGACCTCCGCGTCGGCGAGCGCGGCCGGGAAGCGGGCGTGCACCTCGGTGCCGGCCGCGTCGGTGAGCAGCCGTACGTGTCCGGCCAGTCGGGCGCGCAGCTCCCGGGGCAGGACGAGGCCGGCGACATCGGGGCCCATGACGCACACCGCCCCGGGGCGGTCGGCGCGTACGAGGCGAGTCGCCATGTCAGCGGCCTTCGGCCGGTGCGCGGTCGTCGTGCGCGACGCCGGTTCCCCGGGTTCGGCCGGCGGGGCGCAGGCGAAGGGTGCGGATCTGGAAGGGACGCATCCTGACGACGGCGGCCGCGCCGGCCTCGGTCAGCTCGCCGAGCGGGCGCTCCAGCAGGTCGCAGTCGCTGATCCCGGCAACCGGGAAGCCGGCCGTGACCGTGGCCGACACCGCGCCGCCGCACGCCTCGTACAGCCGCACTACGACATCGCCGCCGCGGTCGTCGGCCAGCTTCACCGACTCGACCACGACGTCGGGGTGGTCGACCGCGACCAGCGGCGCGGCCTCGGCGTCCGCGGGGCGGGGCGGCAGGTTGAGGGCGTACCCGCCCGCGATCGCCTCCTCGATACCGGCGCCCGCGACCAGCGCGTACGTGAAGGTGTGGCGGCCCCGGTCGGCCTGCGGGTCGGGGCTGTGCGGGGCGCGGAGCAAGGACAGCCGTACGGTCGTGGTGGTCCCGCCGTCGTCCCGGGTGCCGCGGCCGACGTCGTGCCCGTAGGTGGAGTCGTTGAGCAGGGCCGCGCCCCAGTGGCGTTCGCCCACGTGGATCCAGCGGTGCGCCCACTTCTCGAAGCGGGCCGCGTCCCAGCTCGTGTTCTCGTGGGTGGGCCGGCGCACATGCCCGAACTGGATCTCCGCGCTCTCCTCCTCGGCGTGCACGTCCAGCGGCCAGGCGGCCTTGAGTACGGTGTCCCGCTCCTGCCAGTCGATGTCCGTACGGACGGTGAGCTGCCTGCTCTCCGCCGCCAGTTCCAGGTGCTGCACCACTGCCGAGTCGCCGAACGTCCTCCGCACCCGGACCGAGGCGAGCAGCGGCCCGCTCTCGGCGAGGGCGACCTCGTCGGCGTCGCGCAGGTCGCGCACGGTGTCGCGGTAGTACGGGTCGATGTTCCAGGCGGACCAGACGTTCGGGTCGTCGGGGTGGGTCTGGAGGAGGTTGCCGGCCGTGCCGGGCGCGATCGCCTCGCGGCCGGCGGCGTGGTCGTAGACCGACGTGACCAGCCCGTCGGCACCGACGGCCACGGTGAGCAGACCGTTCCCCAGCACGTAGCCGCCCGACTCGGGCTTCGCCGTCACGGGGGCCGCCGGCGTGTCCAGGACGTCTCCGCCGC
>NZ_JACBXC010000192.1 GCF_013870535.1 Streptomyces phytophilus
CTCCTCAACTACGCCACCGCCGTCACCCGCCTCCCCCTCGCCGACCTCCCCGACGCCGCCCCCGGCCCGCTCTACGCCCTCGACCCCGCCGGCGACGACCTGCGCACCCTGCGGCTGCCGGACGACGCGCTCCTCGCCTTCGGCTCCGAGCGGCACGGCATCTCCCCGGCCCTGCGGGCGCGCGCCGACCGGCTCGTCTCACTGCCGATGCGCCCCCAGGTCTCCAGCTACAACCTCGCCACCAGCGTGGCCATGGCCCTCTACCACTGGTCCCTCGGCGCCCGTCCGAACGGCTGACTGCCGCCGCCCGCCGCGCGGCACACCCGCCGTCCTCGCGGCCGGTCGGATTGAGTGACGGCTGAAGGCGCCAGCGCGGTGCCCGCTCCACCCGGCGCCGGTCCGGGTGCCGCCGAGAGGAGCCCGACGTGGCCGATGTACCGCCGGACGCCTGGACGTGGGAAGTCGACCGTACCTCCGGCCCGGCGCGCGAGCCCGGGCCGATCAACCTCCAGCGGCACGCGCTCGTACCGGCCTACGCCGGGATCGCCACGCTCTTCGGCCTGCCGCTCTGCCTCAACCCGGACGACCTGCGCGCCGGCCGCGTCGACGTGGCGGTCGTGGGAGCACCGGTGGACATGTCCACCGGCCACCGGGGGGCGGCGTACGGGCCGCGCGCCATCCGCGCCGACGAGCGGATCCTGCCCCACACCCCGCAGATGCTGATCAACCCCAGCACGCGGATCAAGCCGTTCGAGGAGCTGACGGTGGTCGACTACGGCGACGCCGCGGTCGACCCGTTCAGCATCGACGCCTCGATGGGGCCGATCCGCACCCTGGTGCGGGAGATCGCCGGGACCGGCGCCATCCCCATCGTGCTCGGCGGCGACCACTCCATCCTCTGGCCGGACGCCGCGGCCCTGGCGGACGTCCACGGGGCCGGCAAGGTCGGGGTCGTCCACTTCGACGCCCACCCGGACTGCTCGTACGACCTGGTGGGGCACCCCACCTCCCACGGGACGCCGGTCCGCCGCCTCATCGAGGACGAACACGTCCCCGGGCGCAACTTCGTCCAGATCGGGCTGCGCAGCGCGCTCGCCCCCGACGCCGAGCTGTTCGACTGGATGCGCGAGCACGGGCTGCGCACGCACTTCATGGCCGAGATCGACCGGCGGGGCTTCGACGCGGTCCTGGACGACGCCATCGAAGAGGCCCTGGACGGGCCGGAGTACCTGTTCCTCTCCCTGGACATCGACGTGCTGGACCCCGCCTTCGCGCCCGGCACCGGCACGCCCGAGCCGCCCGGCCTGACCAACCGCGAACTGCTGCCGGCCATCCGCCGGATCTGCCACGAGACGCCGGTCGCGGGCATGGACGTCGTCGAGGTCGCCCCGCACCTCGATCCCGGCTACACCACGACGATGAACGCGCGCCGGGCGATCTTCGAGGCGCTGACCGGCATCGCGATGCGGCGCATGGGCCTGCCCGGCCCCGCCTACGTCGACCCGGCGGTCTCCGGCCCGCCGCCCAGGCCCTAGGGGCACCGGCCCGGGTGCGGCCGGCGCTACGCGGGGCGCCTGACCTCCACCATGCGGAAGCGGTTGGACACGAACGCGCCGTCCGTCAGCGCCGCGTTCGCCGACGGGTTGCCGCCGGAGCCGTGGAAGTCGGAGAAGGCCGCGGTCTGGTTCACGTACACCCCGCCGGTGAGGTTGAAGGACAGCTGCGCGGGCTCTTCCATGCACGCCTCCTCGACCAGCCGCTCCACCTCCGTCGACGTCGTGTACGCCCCGACGGTCATGGCGCCCTTCTCGCGGATCGTGCGCCGCAGCAGCGCCACCGCGTCCCCGGTCGAGTCCACCGCGACCGCGAACGACACCGGCCCGAAGCACTCCGCCAGGTACGCCGCCTCGGCCTCGGGCTTCGCGCCGTCGAGCTTGACGATCACCGGCGTACGCACCGTGGCGCCGGGGAACTCCGGATGGACGACCGCCCGCGTGGCCAGGGCGACTTCGCCGAGCCCCGGGGCCGCCTCCAGCCGCTCCCGCACTCCGGTGTTGACGATCGCGCCGAGCAGCGCCACTGCCCGCTCGTCGTCGCCGAGGAGCTTGCCGACCGCGGCGGCGAGGCCGTCGACCACCTCGTCGTACGACTTGCGGCCCTGGTCGGTGTCGATGCCGTCCCGGGGGATCAGCAGGTTCTGCGGGGTGGTGCACATCTGGCCGCTGTAGAGCGAGAGGGAGAAGGCGAGGTTGGCGAGCATGCCGCGGTAGTCGTCGGTGGAGTCGACCACGACCGTGTTGACCCCGGCCTTCTCCGTGTAGACCTGCGCCTGGCGGGCGTTGTCCTCAAGCCACTCGCCGAAGGCGGAGGAGCCGGTGTAGTCCACGATCCGGATCTCGGGGCGCAGCGCCAGCGCCTTGGCCGCGCCCTCGCCGTCCCGCTCGGCGGTCAGGCACACCAGGTTCGCGTCGAAGCCGGCCTCCGCCAGCACCTCGCGGGCCACCCGCACCGTGAGCGCCAGCGGCAGCACGGCCCGCGGGTGCGGCTTGACCAGCACCGCGTTCCCCGTCGCGAGCGAGGCGAAGAGGCCCGGATAGCCGTTCCAGGTCGGGAACGTGTTGCACCCGACGAGCAGGGCGATGCCGCGCGGCACGGCCGTGAACGTCTTGCGCAGGTGCAAAGGATCCCGCTTGCCCTGCGGCTTGGACCACTCGGCGACCAGCGGCGTACGGCTCTGCTCCGCGAACGCGTACGCGACGGCCTCCAGGCCGCGGTCCTGCGCGTGCGGCCCGCCGGCCTGGAACGCCATCATGAACGCCTGGCCCGACGTGTGCATCACGGCGTGCGCGAACTCGTGGGTGCGGGCGCTGATCCGGGCCAGGATCTCCAGGCACACCAGGGCCCGCAGCTCGGGCCCGGCCTGCCGCCACGCCCCCGTCGCCGCCCGCATCACGGGCAGCAGCACGTCCGGGTCGGCGTGCGGATACGTGATGCCCAGCTCCACCCCGTACGGCGAGACCTCGCCCCCGGCCCAGCCGTCGGTGCCGGGCTGGCCAAGGTCCACGCGGGTGCCGCGCAGCGCCTCGAAGGCCGCCTTGCCGTCCGCGGGAGCGCTCTCGCCGTACGCCTTCGGGTGCTCGGGGTGCGGCGACCAGAAGGCGCGCGTGCGGATCGCGTCCAGCGCCTGGTCGAGAGTGGGGCGGTGCTTCCCGGTGAGCGCATCGGGCGTCAGGGCGGCGGGCATACGGAACCAACTCCTCGTCGAGCTGGGCGGAAAACGGGCTTCGCGGCTAGAGTAACCGAATGATCGGTCGGGGCAAGAGAGGCTGTGGATAAGTGGCCGAGAGCAGGCGGACAGGCGCACAGAGCGGCGCGAAACGGGACACGTACACCCCCGAGACGCTGCTCGCCGTGGCCGTCGAGGTCTTCCTGGAGCGCGGGTACGACGGCACCTCGATGGAGCACCTCTCCCGCGCAGCCGGCATCTCCAAGTCCTCGATATACCACCACGTGCGCGGCAAGGAAGAACTGCTGCACCGCGCGGTCAGCCGGGCCCTCGACGGCCTCTTCGGCGTCCTCGACGAGCCCGCCGCGCGCACCGGCCGGGCCGTGGAGCGGCTGGAGGCCGTCGCCCGCGGGACGACCGCGGTGCTGATGGCGGAGCTGCCGTACGTGACGCTGCTGCTGCGCGTGCGCGGCAACACCGAGACGGAGCGCTGGGCCATGGAGCGCCGGCGCGATTTCGACGCCCGGGTGGCGGCGCTGCTGAAGGAGGCGGTGGCGGACGGCGACCTGCGCGCGGACGTGGACGTCCGGCTGGCCACGCGGCTGCTCTTCGGCATGATCAACTCGATCGCGGAGTGGTACCGCCCGCGCGCGGGCAACGCCCACGACGACGCCGAGGTCACGGCGGCCGTGGTGGCGCTGGCCTTCGCCGGCCTGCGGACCTGACGGATCTGACGGACCTGACGGACCTGGCGGCGGGCGGCCCGGGCGCGTACGCGGCGGGCGCCCGCCCGGGTGCGTACTCAGCTCAGCAGGTCGTTCTGCACGTCCGTCTCCTCGAAGACCAGCAGCGTGCGCGTCGACAGCACCTCCGGGATCGCCTGGATCCGGGTCAGCACGAGGTCGCGCAGCGCCCGGTTGTCCTCCGTGTGCACCAGCAGCAGCACGTCGAAGTCCCCGCCCACCAGCGCGATGTGCGCCGCGCCCGGCAGTTGTTCGAGCTGGCGGCGGGCCGTGCGCCAGGTGTTCTGGACGATCTTCAAGGTGATGTACGCGGACGTCCCCTGCCCCGCCCGCTCCTGGTCGATGCGGGCGGCGAAGCCGCGGATCACGCCGTCGTCGATGAGGCGGTTGATCCGGGCGTAGGCGTTGGCGCGGGAGACGTGGACCTGCTCGGCGACGGAGCGCACGGAGGCGCGGCCGTCGGCGCGCAGGATGCGGATGATCTCGCGGTCGACGCCGTCCAGCCGGCGGGCCGGCGGGCGCGGCGCGGGCACCGCGGGGGCGGGGGCGGGCAGGTCGGGGGCGTCGTCGGCCAACTGTTCTTCCGCCATGCCCTACCGCCTCCCGTGCCTGGACGACCTGCTGGTATTGGAAGCTGTGCAGAACCGTTTGTCCACAGGCTGGGGTTCCCTGTAGCCAAAATGTGCCGTCAACCGAACAATCGGTAGGGAGTGCACGAGGTCTCAGCCACGCCCACAAGGAGGTGGACGTCATGACGGTTCTTGAGCAGCCCGGCCGCGCCTACCACCCGGCGCCCCCGCCGGCCTGGAAGCCGCGTACCGATGCGGCACCCCTGCTGCCCGACCCCGAGCCGTACCGCGTGCTCGGCACCTCCGCCGCGGAGAAGTCCGACGCCGGACTGCTCCGCGAGCTGTACGGCGCGCTGGTCGCCGGGCGGAGGTACAACGAACAGGCGACGACCCTGACCAAGCAGGGCCGCCTCGCCGTCTACCCGTCCACGACCGGCCAGGAAGCCTGCCAGGTCGCCGCGGCCCGCGCCCTGCGCCCGCAGGACTGGCTCTTCCCCAGCTACCGGGACACGCTCGCCGCCGTCGCCCGCGGCCTCGACCCCGTGCAGGCCCTCACGCTGCTCCGCGGCGACTGGCACACGGGGTACGACCCGGCGGAGCACCGCATCGCCCCCCTGTGCACCCCGCTCGCCACCCAGCTCCCGCACGCCGTCGGCCTCGCCCGCGCCGCCCGGCTCAAGGGCGACGACGTCGTCGCCCTGGCCATGGTCGGCGACGGCGGCACGAGCGAGGGCGACTTCCACGAGGCGCTGAACTTCGCCGCCGTCTGGCGCGCGCCCGTGGTCTTCCTCGTGCAGAACAACGGCTTTGCGATCTCCGTCCCCCTCGCCAAGCAGACCGCCGCCCCCTCCCTCGCCCACAAGGCCGTGGGGTACGGGATGCCGGGCCGCCTCATCGACGGCAACGACGCCGTGGCGGCGTACGAGGTCCTCACCGAGGCCGTCGAGCGGGCCCGGGGCGGCGGCGGCCCGACGCTGGTCGAGGCCGTCACGTACCGCATGGACGCCCACACCAACGCCGACGACGCCACGCGGTACCGCACGGACAGCGAGGTCGAGCCCTGGCGCGCGCACGACCCCATCGCGCTGCTGGAGGCCGAGCTGACCGGCCGCGGGCTGCTCGGCGAGGCGGACGCGGCCGCGGCCCGCGCGGCGGCGGAGGAGCTGGCCGCGGACATGCGCGAGCGGCTGCACGCCGACGCCGAGCTGGACCCGATGGACCTCTTCGCCCACGTCTACGTCGAGCCGACGCAGCAGCTCCGCGAGCAGGAGAGCATGCTGCGCGCCGAACTGGCGGCGGAGCTGGAGGACGAGGGAGACGAGGGGGAGGAGCAGCGATGACGACGACCGCCGTCGCCGCCACCGCGGCCGGGCGCAAGCCCGCCACCATGGCGCAGGCCCTCACGCGCGCCATGCGCGACGCCATGGCCGCCGACCCCGCCGTCCACGTCCTGGGCGAGGACGTGGGGCAGCTCGGCGGCGTCTTCCGCATCACCCAGGGCCTGGCCGAGGAGTTCGGCGAGGACCGGTGCACGGACACCCCGCTGGCCGAGGCCGGCATCCTCGGCGCGGCCGTGGGGATGGCGATGTACGGGCTGCGGCCGGTGGTCGAGATGCAGTTCGACGCCTTCGGCTATCCCGCGTTCGAGCAGCTCGTCAGCCACGTCTCCCGGATGCGCAACCGGACCCGGGGGGCCACCCCGATGCCGCTGACCATCCGCGTGCCGTACGGCGGCGGCATCGGCGGCGTCGAGCACCACGGCGACTCCTCCGAGGCGTACTACATGGCCACCCCCGGGCTGCACGTGCTCACGCCCGGCACGGTCGCCGACGCCTACGGGCTGCTGCGCGCGGCCATCGCCTCCGACGACCCCGTGGTCTTCATGGAGCCCAAGCGGCTGTACTGGTCGAAGGCCGGCTGGGACCCCGAGCGGCCCGAGGAGGTGCCGGGCATCGGGCGCGCGGTGGTGCGCCGCCCGGGCACGACGGCCACCCTCGTGACGTACGGGCCCTCGGTCCCCGTCTGCCTGGAGGCCGCCGAGGCCGCCCGGGAGGAGGGCTGGGACCTGGAGGTCGTCGACCTGCGCTCCCTGGTCCCGTTCGACGAGGAGACGGTGGTCGCGTCCGTGCGGCGCACGGGCCGCGCCGTCGTCGTCCACGAGTCGCCCGGCTTCGCCGGCCCCGGCGGCGAGATCGCCGCCCGCATCGGCGAGCGGTGCTTCCACTACCTGGAGGCGCCCGTGCTGCGCGTCGCCGGCCTCGACATCCCGTACCCGCCGCCGATGCTGGAGAAGCACCACCTGCCGGGCGTGGACCGCGTGCTGGACGCGGTGTCGCGGCTGCAGTGGGAGGCCGAGTGGACGGAGGGCGGCTGATGCCGGAGGTCCGCGAGTTCGCGCTGCCCGACCTGGGGGAGGGCCTGACAGAGGCGGAGATCGTCACCTGGCTGGTGGATGTCGGCGACGTCATCGCCGTCGACCAGCCGGTGGTGGAGGTGGAGACGGCCAAGGCGATGGTCGAGGTGCCGTGCCCGTACGGCGGCGTGGTCACCGCCCGCCACGGCGACCCGGGCACGGAGGTGCCGGTGGGGTCGGTGCTGGTCACGGTCGCGGTGGAGAGTGCGGCCGCGGGCGGGGCCGGTGGCGGGACCGGCGGTGGCTACCGGGACCGGATCGAGGACAGGATCCGCGGTGCGGGTGCCGGTTCGGCGGACGGTGCGGTCGACGGCGCGGTGGTCGAGGCGCGGGCAGCGGCGGAGTTCGCCGGGGAGGAGACGGGCGGCTCGGGCAACGTACTCGTCGGCTACGGCACG
>NZ_JACBXC010000193.1 GCF_013870535.1 Streptomyces phytophilus
CGCCGACGTCGGCGCAGGCGCGCACGGCCTGCTCGGGATCCATGTGCACCGGGCCCAGCATCCAGCGCGGCGAGTACGCGCCGATGGGCAGCAGCGCGAGGGCGATGCCCGGCAGGCGTCGGCCGATCTCCTCGAAGAAGTGGCCGTAGCCGGTGTCGCCGGCGAAGTAGACCCGCCGGCCCGCGCCGTCGGTGAGCACCCAGCCGCCCCACAGCGAGCGGCAGGTGTCGGTCAGCGTGCGCTTGCTCCAGTGGTGCGCCGGTACGAAGTCGAAGCGCACGGGCCCGCCGGGCGCGGGCAGCTCCGCGGCCTCCCACCAGTCCAGCTCGGTGACGCGGGTGAAGCCGCGGCGGCGGCACCAGCGGGCGAGCCCGGCGGGCACGAACAGCGGGGTGGTGCGCGGCAGCCGCTTCAGGGTGGGGCGGTCGAGGTGGTCGTAGTGGTTGTGGGAGACCACGACGGCGTCGATGGGCGGCAGGTCCTCCCAGCGCACGCCGACGGGGGTGACGCGTGCGGGGGTGCCGAGGATCCGGCGGGACCACAGCGGGTCGGTGAGCACGGTCAGGCCCCCGATGCGCAGCACCCAGCTGGCGTGCCCGGCCCAGGTGGCGGCGACGAAGACGAGCGCGACGGCGAGCAGCAGGACGGGCCGTACGTTGGCCGCGAACTGCCGCCAGGAGGTGCGCTGTACGGCCGCGTAGAGCAGCGGGGGCAGCACCAGCGGCAGGATGAAGTCGGGCGGGATCTCGACGTTCGGCACGAAGGGCAGCAGCGCCAGCACCCCGCCGAGCACCGTCATCAGCACCGGCGCCGGCAGCCCGAACCGCTGGGCGACGGGGATGGTGACCAGGGCGCCGAGCACCAGGGTCAGCAGCAGCGTGAGCTGGTCCACGGGCGTCGCGCCGCCGCGGCCGTCAGGCGCTGTCCGCGCGTACGGTGTCGAGCGCCCGCCGCAGGTCCTCCGGATAGTCCGACTCGAACTCCACCCACCGGCCGTCCTCGGGGTGCTCGAAGCCCAGCCGTACGGCGTGCAGCCACTGCCGCTCCAGGCCGAACCGCCTGGCGAGCACGGGGTCGGCGCCGTACGTGAGGTCGCCGACGCACGGGTGCCGGTGGGCGGACATGTGCACGCGGATCTGGTGGGTGCGGCCGGTCTCCAGCTTGATGTCGAGCAAGCTGGCGGCGCGGAACGCCTCCACCAGGTCGTAGTGCGTGACGCTGGGCTTGCCGTCGGCGACGACGGCCCACTTGTAGTCGTGCACGGGGTGGCGGCCCACGGGGGCGTCGATGGTGCCGCTGAGCGGGTCGGGGTGGCCCTGGACCAGCGCGTGGTAGCGCTTGTCGACCGTACGCTCCCGGAACTGCTGCTTCAGCAGCGTGTACGCGCGCTCCGACTTGGCCACCGCCATCAGCCCCGAGGTGCCGACGTCCAGCCGGTGCACCACGCCCTGCCGCTCGGCGGCGCCGGAGGTGGAGATGGCGTACCCCGCGGCGGCCAGGCCGCCGACGACCGTGGGGCCGCTCCAGCCGGGGCTGGGGTGGGCGGCGACGCCGACGGGCTTGTCGACGACGACCACGTGGTCGTCGTCGTGGACGACGGTCATCCCGGGCACCGGCTCGGCGACGATGCGCACCGGCGCCGCCGGCGCCGGCATCTCGACCTCCAGCCACGCGCCCGCCGTCACCCGGTCCGACTTGCCGGCCTCCTGCCCGTCGACGAGGACCTTGCCGGCGCCGGCAAGTTCGGCGGCCTTGGTCCTGGAGAACCCGAACATCCGGGCGAGCGCGGCGTCGAGCCGCTCGCCTTCGAGGCCGTCGGGTACGGGCAGGGTGCGGATTTCGGGCACGGTACTCACCCGGGAAGTATCGCAGGCGCGTACGGGCGCGCGGGTCAGCCGCGGTGGACGGTGCCGTCGGGGTCGAGACCGCGGAAGGACAGGATCACGATGAGGATGCCGCCGCAGACGATCGCGGAGTCCGCCAGGTTGAACACCGCGAAGTGCTCGGGGGCGATGAAGTCCACGACGTGGCCCTCGAAGAAGCCCGGGGAGCGGAAGAGGCGGTCGGTGAGGTTGCCGAGGGGGCCGCCGAGCAGCAGGCCGAGCGCGATGGCCCAGGGCAGGCTGTAGAGCTTGCGCGCGAGCCGGGCGATGACGCCGATGACGATGACCGCGATCAGCGTGAAGATGACCGTCATCGACTCGCCGATGCCGAACGCCGCGCCGGCGTTGCGGACGACCTGGAAGCGCAGCAGGTCGCCGACGACCTCGACGGAGCGGTTGTCCGGCTCCAGCCGGGAGACCACGATCAGCTTGGTGACGAGGTCGAGGGCGTAGACGAGGGCGGCGACGCCGAGGAGGACACCGATGCGCCTGGGGCCGCTGGGGGCCGCCTCCCGCGCCTCGTCCTCGGCCTCTCCCGCCGCCGCGGCCCCGTCGGTCGCGGGCGTCCCGCCCGCGGTCCCGGCCGGATCGGCGGTGTCGGCGTCGGCCACGGCCTTCTCGTCCGCCGCGGAGGCGCCCTCGTCCTCTCGGCGGGGCTCCGTGGCGTCCCCGCTGATCCGCTCCGCCTCTGTCACGTGTGTCCTCCGGTGCGCTGACTGGGGTCGAGAGTACGGCACACCCGTACGAGCCGCCGCACCACAGCCCGCAACGCCGCCCACCGCCCCGTCAGCGCCTCCGGAGGCCCTTCAGCGGCGCTCCTGCCGCTGCTTGCACTCCACGCACAGGGTGGCCCGCGGGAACGCCTGCATCCGCGCCTTGCCGATCGGCTTGCCGCAGGACTCGCAGCGCCCGTACGTGCCGTCGTCCAGGCGCAGGAGGGCGCGTTCGGTCTGCACCAGCCGCTCCCGGGCGCCCGCGGCGAGCGCCATCTCGTGCTCCCGCGAGATGTTCTTCGTCCCCGTGTCGGCCTGGTCGTCCCCGGCGCCGCCGCCGGAGTCGCGCATCAGCCCGCTGACGGCCTCCTCGGAGGCGCGGATCTCCGAGCGCAGGCTCGCGACCTCGTCCAGCAGGCCCTGGCGGGCCTCCGCGATCTCCTCGGGAGTCCAGGGGTCCTCCCCCGGACGCACGGCCAGCTCCCCCGGTTCTGCCGGGGCTGCCGTCCCGCCCGCCGCCTCGGCGACCGGGGCCTCCACCACCTGCGTCTTCTTTGCGACCACCGTCTTGGCTCCCGTCTTCTTCCCCGGAGACGTCCTGGCGGACGTCTTCTTGGCCGCCGCCTTCTTCCCCGGCCTTCCGGCCGGGGCGGCGGCCCGTGCCGCGGTCCTGCTCGCGGGCTCGGTCCTTGCGGCCGGCGCCTTGCGGGCCGCGGCCTTCTTCGCGGGCGGCGACTTCTTCGCGGAGGCGGCGCCGCCGGCCGCCCCCGCGGTCGCCGCCGTCTTCTTCCCCGCAGCCTGCTTCGTGGCCTGCTTCGTGGCCTTCTTCGCGGCCTTCTTCGCCGCCCGCTCCCCCGTGGCCTTCGCGGTGGCCCGGCCGGCGGCGGGCTTCTTCGCCGGCGCCTTCTTTGCCGCCGTCTTCTTCGCCGCCTTCTTCGCCGTGGTCTTCTTCGCTGTGGACTTCTTCGCCGCCGGCGCGGTCTTCTTCGCAACCATGGCCGGGACCCCTTCACATATTGTGATCTTGTTCGCGAACGGTGCCGGAACGATAAATCGACACTGGGTCCGCGGCAACAGGGCACGCCATGGCTGACCGGTCTCAAAACGTTGTGCCCAGCCGTACGCCGGGTAATCCCGGGCTTCCGCTCGCCTGTCCGGTTTGCCGGCACTGGGCCGAACGGCCCAGCGGCCCGCGCCGCGGAAACCCGGTCGGCGGCGCGTACCCCGGGGCCGTACACTGTCGGCAGCGACAGGTGTGGATGGGGACGAGTACCTCCGTACGCAGCCGAGGAGCGACCCGGGGACGGTGCGAGCCCGGGCGGCGTGCACGGAGCGAAGATCACCCCGGAGCCGCCGGAGGAAAGCCCCCGGGCGAGTAGAACCGGCAGCGCTGCCCCAATGAGGGGGCGGTGGGCGCGCCGCGCGCGCTCCGCCGCCAAGGAGGGTGGTACCGCGGGAGCCCCGGCTCTCGTCCCTCCGGTTCGGCCGTCAGCACGCCAGCCGGAGGAAGAGTCCGCGATGAGCATGCCCCTGTACCGACCGGTACCCGCCCAGGTAGACCTGCCCGCCCTCGAACACGCCGTGCTCGACTTCTGGCGCGAACAGAAGGTCTTCGCCCGCTCCCTGGAGCAGTCCGAGGGCCGGCCCGAGTGGGTCTTCTACGAGGGCCCGCCCACCGCCAACGGCATGCCGGGCGCGCACCACATCGAGGCCCGCGTCTTCAAGGACGTCTTCCCCCGCTTCCGCACCATGCGCGGCTACCACGTGGCGCGCAAGGCCGGCTGGGACTGCCACGGGCTGCCGGTGGAGCTGGCCGTGGAGAAGGAGCTGGGCTTCAACGGCAAGCAGGACATCGAGGCGTTCGGCATCGCCGAGTTCAACGACAAGTGCCGCGCCTCCGTCCAGCGGCACACGGACGCCTTCGCCGAGCTGACCGAGCGGATGGGCTACTGGGTCGACCTGGACGACGCGTACTGGACGATGAACTCCGAGTACGTGGAGTCCGTCTGGTGGTCCCTGAAGCAGATCTACGACAAGGGCCTGCTCGTCCAGGACTACCGCGTCTCCCCCTGGTGCCCGCGCTGCGGCACCGGCCTGTCCGACCACGAGCTGGCGCAGGGGTACGAGACCGTCGTCGACCCCTCGGTCTACGTCCGCTTCCCCCTCACCTCCGGCCCGCTGGCCGGCGAGGCGGCCCTGGTCATCTGGACCACCACACCCTTCTCGCTCACCGCCAACTTCGCGGTCGCCGCCCACCCGGACGTCACCTACGTCGTCGCCACCGACGGCACGGAGCAGGTCGTCGTCGCCGAGCAGCTCGTCGGCAAGGCGCTGGGCGAGGGCTGGGAGACCACCGGGCAGTCGTTCACCGGTGCCGAGATGGAGCGCTGGACGTACCGGCCGCCCTTCGACCTGGTCGACCTCGCCGACGCGCGCGCCGCTCACTATGTAGTCAACGCCGACTACGTCACCACCGAGGACGGCACCGGCCTGGTCCACCAGGCCCCGTTCGGCGAGGACGACTTCAAGGTCTCCCGGCAGTACGGCATCGAGGTCGAGGTCCCGGTGCGCGCGGACGGCACCTTCGGCGAGGAACTGCCGCTCGTCGGCGGCCAGTTCTTCAAGAAGGCCGACGAGACGCTGGTCGCCGACCTCGACGCGCGCGGGCTGCTCTTCCGCCACGAGCCGTACGAGCACAGCTACCCGCACTGCTGGCGCTGCCACACCCCGCTGATCTACTACCCGCAGCCGTCCTGGTACATCCGCACCACCCGCGTCAAGGACGCCCTGCTGCGCGAGAACGAGCGGACCAACTGGCACCCGGACTCCGTCAAGCACGGCCGCTACGGCGACTGGCTCGACAACAACGTCGACTGGGCCCTGTCCCGCAACCGCTACTGGGGCACCCCGCTGCCCATCTGGCGCTGCGCCGACGACCACCTCACCTGCGTCGGCTCGCTGGCCGAGCTGACCGAGCTGACCGGCACCGACCAGTCCGCGCTGGACCCCCACCGCCCGTACATCGACGAGGTCGCCTTCCCCTGCCCCGCGGACGGCTGCGCGCTGCGCGCGGAGCGGGTGCCGGAGGTCATCGACGCCTGGTACGACTCGGGCTCGATGCCCTTCGCGCAGTGGGGCTACCCGTACAAGAACAAGGACGTCTTCGAGACCCGCTACCCCGCGCAGTTCATCTGCGAGGCCATCGACCAGACCCGCGGCTGGTTCTACACGCTGATGGCCATCGGCACGCTCGTCTTCGACAGGTCCTCCTACGAGAACGTGGTCTGCCTCGGCCACATCCTCGCCGAGGACGGCCGCAAGATGTCCAAGCACCTGGGCAACATCCTGGAGCCCATCCCGCTCATGGACCGGCACGGCGCCGACGCGGTGCGCTGGTTCATGGCCGCCGGCGGCTCGCCCTGGGCGGCCCGCCGGGTCGGCCACGGCACGATCCAGGAGGTCGTGCGCAAGACCCTGCTGACGTACTGGAACACGGTGTCCTTCCAGGCGCTGTACGCCCGTACCGCCGGCTGGGCGCCCTCGGCCGCCGACCCGGCGCCCGCGGACCGGCCGCTCCTGGACCGCTGGCTGCTCGGCGAGCTGGCGGCGCTGACGGCCCGGGTCACCGACGCCCTCGACGACTACGACACCCAGCGCGCCGGCAAGCTGCTGTCCGCCTTCGTCGACGACCTGTCCAACTGGTACGTGCGCCGCTCCCGCCGACGCTTCTGGCAGGGCGACGCGGCGGCCCTGCGCACGCTGCACGACGTGCTGGAGACCGTGACGCGGCTGCTGGCCCCGGTGGTGCCCTTCATCACCGAGCGGGTCTGGCAGGACCTCGTGGTGCCCGTCGTGCCGGACGCCCCGGCGTCGGTGCACCTGGCGGCGTGGCCGGAGCCGGCCGCCTCCGGGGCCGCGGCGTTCGACCCGGAGCTGTCGCGGCAGATGCAGCTCGTACGGCGCCTGGTGGAGCTGGGCCGGGCCTCGCGGGCGGAGTCCGGGGTGAAGACCCGCCAGCCGCTGTCGCGGGCGCTGGTGGCCGCGGCGGGCTTCCCCTCGCTGCCCGAGGAGCTGCGCGCGCAGATCACCGAGGAGCTGAACGTCACCGCCCTGGCCACGCTCGCCGAGGCCGCCGGCGGCGCGGCCGGCGGCTCGCTGGTGGACACCACCGCGAAGGCCAACTTCCGCGCGCTGGGCAAGCGGTTCGGCAAGCGGGTGCAGGACGTGGCGAAGGCCGTCGCGGCGGCGGACGCGGCGGCGCTGTCGGCCGCGCTGCGCGACGGCAGCGCGGCGGTGGAGGTCGACGGCGAGACGGTGACGCTCTCCCCGGACGAGGTGATCATCACGGAGACCCCGCGGGAGGGCTGGTCGGTGGCCTCCGACTCGGGCGCCACGGTGGCGCTCGACCTGGAGATCACGCCGGAGCTGCGCCGCGCGGGCCTGGCCCGGGACGTGATCCGGCTGGTCCAGGAGGCGCGCAAGAACTCCGGGCTGGACGTCGCGGACCGGATCCGGCTGCGCTGGTCGACGACCGACGCCGACGTCCGCCAGGCGCTCACGGACCACGCGGGGCTGATCGCGGAGGAGGTCCTCGCGACGGACTTCGCCGCGGGCGACACGGCGGAGGCCGCGGGCTACGGCGAGGCGTTCACGGACGAGCCGCTGTCCCTGACGTTCCGGCTCGTACGGGCCTGACCCCGGCCCGGCACCGTACGGCGCCCCG
>NZ_JACBXC010000194.1 GCF_013870535.1 Streptomyces phytophilus
CAGGTGCTTGGTGGCCTGGTGGAGGTGGTAGGCGGCGTCCACCTTGGGCGCGAGCACGGAGTGGAGGCCGTCGGGGGTGAGCTTGCCCAGGACGGTGTCGTTGAGGACGCCCGCGGTGTGGATGACGGCGGTGAGGGGGTGGTCGTTGTCGATGCTGTCGACGAGGGCGCGTACGGCGTCGGCGTCGGTGACGTCGCAGGCGGTGATGGTGACGTGGGCGCCGAGTTCGGTGAGCTCACTACTCAGCGCGGGGGCGCCCGGGTGGTCGGGCCCGCTGCGGGAGGCCAGGAGGAGGTGGCGTACGCAGTGCTCGGCGATCAGGTGGCGGGCGGTGAGGCTGGCCAGGCCGCCGGTGCCGCCGGTGATCAGGACGGTGCCGTTGGGGTCGAGGGGGCGAGGCTCGGCCGGTGCGCCGTCGGTGGAGCGGGTCAGGCGGGGGATGAGGATCTCACTGCCGTGGAGGGCGAGTTGGGGCTCGCCGGTGGCGAGGGCGTTCGCGAGTTGCGGGGTGTCGCCGGTGGTGTCGGTGTCGATGAGGTGGATGCGGTCGGGGTTCTCGTTCTGGGCGGTACGGACCAGGCCCCACAGCGGGGCGTGGGCCAGGTGCACGTCCTCGGCTGAACTCGTCGCGACGGCGCGGTGGGTGAGGACGACGAGACGGCGGTCGGTCTCGTCGTTCTCTGCCAGCCAGCCCTGAAGGTGCGTCAGCAGCGCCTCGGTCGCGGCGTGCGCCGCGGCGGGGGAGTCGTCCTCCGCCGGGGCGGCCGCGTACACGTCGACCTGGTCGAGATCCACCTGACCCCGGTCCCGCTCCGGGGTGGCGGCACGCCAGGCGAGGTGGAACAGGCTGTTGCGGGTGGCCGTGTGCGCGTGGGGGCCGCCGGCGAGCGCG
The DNA here is from genome assembly GCF_013870535.1 of Streptomyces phytophilus. Classification (GTDB taxonomy): domain Bacteria; phylum Actinomycetota; class Actinomycetes; order Streptomycetales; family Streptomycetaceae; genus Streptomyces; species Streptomyces phytophilus. The sequence continues at coordinate 893 of NZ_JACBXC010000194.1, forward strand.
GTGGCGTCGACGGGCCGGGTGTTGAGGGCGGTGATCGTGGCCACCGGTGCGCCGGTCGCGTCCCAGGTCCGCAGGGCGAGGTCGTGGCCGTGCTCGCCGGTGGGCGTGAGCGTGGCGCGTAGCTCGGTGGCGCCGGTGGCGTGGACGGTGACGCCGGTCCACGCGAAGGGCAGCCGCAGCTCCGCCGCCTTGCTGTTCGCGAGGAGGGTACGGGTCGCGAGCGGGTGGATAGCCGCGTCGAGCAGCGCGGGGTGGATGGTGTGGCCCGTGGCGTCGGTGTCCTCGGCGAGGCTGATCTCGGCGTGGAGGGTGCCGTCGGGGTGTGCCCAGGCGGCGGTGACGCCCTGGAAGGCGGGCCCGTACTCGTAGCCCGCCGCGAGGAGACGGGGGTAGAGGTCGGTGACCTCCACGGGCTCCGCTCCCGCGGGCGGCCACTGCCCCAGCGGCGCGGCCGGCTCCGCCGGTTCGGTGGTGAGGGTGCCGGTGGCGTGGTGGGTCCAGGGCTCCGGCTCGGCGTCGTCGGGGGTGTGGCGGCGGGAGTGGATCGTCACCTGCCACCGGCCCACGCCCTCGCTCCCGTCGCCGTTGTCGCTCCCGGCACGGACGGAGGCGGTGACCTGAAGGTCGTGGGTACCGGTCTCGGCGAGGGCGAGGGGCGCGTGGAGGGTCAGCTCTTCGAGGTGGGTGGCGCCGGTGTGGTCGCCGGTGTGCAGGGCGAGGTCCACCAGGGCGGTGCCGGGCAGCAGGACCGTACCCGCGACGGCGTGGTCCGCCAGCCAGGGATGGGTCTTCAGACTCACCCGGCCGGTGAACACCGTGGTCGCGGCGCTCTCGTCGGCGCCGTCGGCGAGTTGGACGGCGGCGTGCAGCAGCGGGTGCGCGGTCGTCGCTTGGCCGAGGTCGGTGGCGCTGGTGACCTGAGCGGGGAGGTCGAGCCAGTAGGACCGGCTCTGGAAGGGGTAGGTGGGCAGGTTCGGCAGCTCGCCGCCGGTCTCGGGGAGGTGGGCGGTGAGGTCGGCGGGGTGGTGGTGGGCGTGGAGAGCGGTGAGGGCGGCGAGGTGGGTGCGGGTCTCGTCCGGCAGATGGGGGGTGCTGCGGACGCCGACCGGCAGGTGCGGGGTGAGGGTGGGATGCGGAGCCACCTCGGTGAACAGACTGACGCTGTCCTCGGTGAGGTGGGTGATGCCCTGGTGAAAGTGGACAGGGCGGCGGATGTGCTGCGCCCAGTAGCCCGCGTCCTGGTGCTGGTCGGTGGTGGCGGGCAGCCCGGTGACGTTGGAGAGGACGGGGATCTCGGCGTCGCCGAGGGTGTGGCGGGCGAAGAGGTCCGTCAGATGGGTGGTGAAGGCGTCGAGGATGGGCTCGGTGTGCGCGGTGTGGAAGGCGTGCGCGACCTTCAGCGCCTTGGTGCGAATGCCCGCCTCGGTCAGCTCCCGTGCCAGCTCTTCCAGCGCGTCGAGAGGCCCGGCGAGAGCGGTGGAGACCTCGGAGTTGTACGCGGCGATCTCTACCTGTGCATGCCGGTCGAGGTACTCGCCCAGGGGCTCGGGTGCGGATTGCACGGCGAGCATGCCGGTGCCCTGGGGGAGGGTGTGGAGCAGTTTTGCGCGGGTGGCGACGATGTCGGCGGCCACGGTGAGGGGGAGGACGCCGGTGAGGTGGGCGGCGGAGAGTTCGCCGATGGAGTGGCCGATCAGCGCCGTGGGCTGGACGCCCGCGGTGTGGAGGAGTCGGTAGCCGGCCACGTGGTGGGCGAACAGAGCGGGCTGGGTGTAGAGCGTCGTCTCCAGCAGTGCGGCGTGTTCGGTGTCGGGTTCGGCGAACATCACCTCACGCAACGGAATCCCCGTCGCCAAGTGCCCATCCAGTGCCGCGCAGACCTCGTCCAGGGCTTCGGCGTAGACGGGGAACGTGTCGTACAACTCGCGGCCCATGCCGGGTCGCTGGCTGCCCTGTCCGGAGAACATCACCGCCAGGCGCCCCCCGGTCTCGGCAGAGCCGGGGCCGGTGATCAGCGCGGGGTGTGTGGCGCCGGTGGCCAGTGCGGTGAGGGCTGCGTGGAGTTCGGTGCGGTCGCCGGTGACGACGCCCGCGCGGTGCTCCAGCTTCGCCCGCCCCGACCACAACCGCGCCCCCAACGCGCCAACCCCGACGTGCGGGTGCCGCTCCACATACGCCGCCAGCCGATCGGCAGACTCCGCCAGCGCGGCCGCCGTACGGGCCGAGATCACCACCGGCATCGGGGTCGACTTGTCGATCTGCTCCTCGGCAGGCTTCCCGGGTTCCGGGGCTGCCTCCAGGATCACGTGCGCGTTGGTCCCGCTGATGCCGAAGGAGGACACCGCCGCACGCCGCGCCTCCCCCGTCTCCGGCCAGGGCCGGCCCTCGGTCAGCAGGGCAACGTGACCCGTGTCCCACTCCACGTGGCTGGAGGGCTCGTCGACATGGAGCGTCTGGGGGAGGTGCCCGTGGCGGAGGGCCTCGACCATCTTGATCACACCCGCCACACCCGCCGCGGCCTGCGTGTGACCGATGTTCGACTTGATGGAGCCCAGCCACAGGGGCTGCTGGTCGGTGTGTGCCTGACCGTACGTCGCCAGCAGCGCCTGCGCCTCGATCGGATCACCCAGCGTCGTACCCGTACCGTGCGCCTCCACCGCGTCGACCTGACCGGCGCTCAGCCCGGCGTTGGCGAGGGCCTGTTCGATGACCCGCTGCTGCGAGGGGCCGTTGGGGGCGGTCAGACCGTTCGACGCCCCGTCCTGGTTGACGGCCGAGCCGCGCAGGATCGCGAGGACCCGGTGTCCGTTGCGCTGGGCGTCGGAGAGGCGCTCCAGGAGTACGAGCCCGGCGCCCTCGCCCCAGCCCGTACCGTCGGCCGAGTCGGCGAAGGGCTTGCAGCGGCCGTCGGCGGCCAGGCCGCGCTGGCGGGAGAATTCGAGGAACGCGGAGGGCGTGGACATCACGGTGACGCCGCCGGCGAGGGCGAGGTCGCACTCGCCGTTGCGCAGCGCCTGCGCCGCGAGGTGCATGCCCACGAGGGACGACGAGCAGGCGGTGTCGACGGTCATCGCCGGGCCTTCGAGGCCGAAGGTGTATGCCACCCGGCCGGACGCCACGCTCGCGGCGCTGCCGTTGCCGAGGTAGCCCTCGAAGCCCTCCGGGGTGCGGTGCATCAGACGCGGGCCGTAGTCGGCGTAGATGACGCCGGTGAACACGCCGGTGTTGCTGTCCCGCAGGCCGGCCGGGTCGATACCGGCCTGCTCGAAGGTCTCCCAGGCCGTTTCCAGCAGCAGCCGCTGCTGGGGGTCCGTGGCGAGGGCCTCGCGGGGGTTCATGTGGAAGAAGTCGGCGTCGAACCGGTCCGCGTCGTGGAGGAAGGCGCCGTGGCGCGTGTACGTCTTGCCCGTCGCGTCCGGGTTCGGGTCGTAGAGGTTGTCGAGGTCCCAGCCGCGGTTGACCGGGAACTCCGAGACCGCGTCCGTGCCGTCGGCGACCAGCCGCCACAGGTCGTCCGCCGAGCGGACCTCGCCGGGGTAGCGGCAGGCCATCGAGACGATGGCGATGGGGTCGTCGTCGGTCACGGTGCGGGTGGTGACGGTACGGGCGCGGGCGGGCGCCGTGTCGAGGAGCCGGCCCAGGAGGTGACGGGTGAGGGCCTCGGGGGTGGGGTGGTCGAAGATCAGGGTTGCGGGGAGGCGTAGTGCGGTGGTGGTGGTGAGTTGGTTGCGGAGTTGGACTGCGGTGAGGGAGTCGAAGCCGAGTTCTTTGAAGGGGCGGTGGGGGTCGATGGTGTCGGCGGTGCCGTGGCCGAGGACCGCGGCGATGTTGCTGCGTACGACGTCCAGGACCGTCTTGTGCCGCTGCTCCGGCTCCGGGAGCGCGGCGAGCCGTTCCGCCAGCGCGTTGCCGTCGTCCGCGGCCCCGCCGGCCGCGGCGCGCCGGGCCGGCCGGGACGCGAGGCCGCGGAAGAGGACGGGGAGCCGGTCCGGGTTCCGCAGGGCGGACGGCGTGACCGGGAGGCAGAGGTGGTGGGGCTGGGGGGTGGTGAGTGCGGTGTCGAGGAGGTGGAGGGCGCGGTCGGCGGTGAGGGGGGTGGTGCCGTGGGTGACGCTGCGGACCTCGTTGTCGCTGAGGTGGCCGGTCAGGCCCGTGGCTTGTTCCCAGTAGCCCCAGGCGAGGCTGGTGGTGGGCAGGCCCTGCCGAGTGCGGTGGTGGGCCAGGGCGTCCAGGTAGGTGTTCGCGGCGGCGTAGTTCGCCTGCCCGGGGTTGCCCAGCGTGCCGGCGGCCGACGAGTAGACGACGAAGTGGGCGAGATCCAGGCCCATCGTGGCTCGGTGGAGGTGGTACGCGGCGTCCACCTTCGGCGCCAGAACGGGGTGCAGCTCGTCGGGGGTGAGCTTGGACAGTACGGCGTCGTTCAGGGCCCCGGCGGTGTGGATGACGGCGGTGAGGGGGTGGTCCCCGGCGACGGCCGCGACCAGGGCGGTGACCTGGTCCGCGTCGGTGGTGTCGCAGGCGGTGATGGTCACGTGCGCGCCAAGTTCGGTGAGTTCGGCGGTGAGCGCGGCGGCGTTGGGGTGGTCGGGGCCGCTGCGGGAGGCGAGGTGCAGGTGGCGTACGCCGTGTTCGGTGATCAGGTGGCGGGCGGTGAGGCTGGCCAGTCCGCCGGTGCCGCCGGTGATGAGGACGGTGCCGTTGGGGTCGAGGGGCCGGGCGGTGGCGTCGGTGGAGCTGGAGCGCGTCAGGCGCGGGATGAGGATGTCCCCGTTGCGAACGGCGAGTTGAGGTTCGCCGGTGGCCAGAGCTTCGGCAAGCTGTGGGGTGTCTCCGGTGGTGTCGGTGTCGATGAGGTGGATGCGGTCGGGGTTCTCGTTCTGGGCGGTACGGACCAGGCCCCACAGCGGCGCGTGCGCCAGGTGCACGTCCTCGGCTGAACTCGTCGCGACGGCGCGGTGGGTGAGGACGACCAGCTGCCGGTTGCTCTGGTCGTTGTCGGCCAGCCAGTTCTGTACGTGCGTCAGCAGCGCCTCGGTCGCTACGTGCGCCGCGGCCGGGGTGTCCTCGGCGGCCGGGACGGCGACGTACATGTCGACCTGGTCGAGATCCACCTGAGCCGCCGGCTCGGCCGGGGCAGGGCTCCACGCAACGTGGAAGAGGCTGTTGCGGGTCGCGGCTCCCGTGCGGGCGCTGCTGGTCAGCGCACTGGCGTCGATGGGTCGGGTGTTGAGGGCGGCGATGGTGGCGACGGGGGCGCCGGTGGGGTCCCAGGCGTGGAGGGTGAGGTCGTGGCCGTGTTCGCCGGTGGGTACGAGGGTGGTGCGGAGCCGGGTGGCGCCGGTGGCGTGCACGGACACGCCACTCCACGCGAACGGCAGTCGCAGCTCTTGGTCGCCGGCACCGTTCCCGTCGAGGCTGCGGGTGGCGAGCGGGTGGAGGGTGGCGTCGAGCAGCGCGGGGTGGATGGTGTGGCCGGCCGTGTCGGCGTCCTCGGGGAGGGCGATCTCGGCGTGGAGGGTGCCGTCGGGCTGTGCCCAGGCGGCGGTCACGCCCTGGAAGGCGGGCCCGTACTCGTAGCCGGCAGCCGCCATCCTGGCGTAGAGGCCGGCGGTGTCGAGCCGCTGTGCCCCGGCGGGCGGCCACTGGGTGAGCTGCTGGGCCGCTTCCGTCGGTTCGGCGGTGAGCGTGCCGGTGGCGTGGCAGGTCCACGGTTCGGGCTCGGCCTCGTCGTCGGTGTGGAGCCGGGAGTGGATGGTGACCTGCCAGCGGCCGGGGCCGCCGTCCTCGGCGCCCGCGTCGGGGCTCGTCGTGACCTGGAGGTCGCGTGCGCCGGACTCCTCCAGCACCAGCGGCGCCTGGAGCGTCAGCTCTTCGAGGTGGGTGGCGCCGGTGTGGTCACCGGCGTGCAGGGCGAGGTCCACCAGGGCGGTGCCGGGCAGCAGGACCGTACCCGCGACGGCGTGGTCGGCGAGCCAGGGGTGGGTGCCCAGGCCGACCCGGCCGGTGAACACGGTGGTGGCGTACGAGCCCTGCGTACCGTCGCCCGAGTCCTCGCTGCCGTCGGCGAGCTGGACGGCTGCGCTGAGGAGCGCGTGGGCGCTGCTGATCTGACCGAGGTCGGTGGCGCTGGTGAGCTGCGCCGAGGTCTGGATCCAGTAGCTGTCGCGCTGGAAGGGATAGGTGGGCAGCTCGGGTACCTCGTCGCCGGAGAGGTCGGCGGCGGGGAGATGCGGTCCGAGGTCGATGGGGTGGTGGTGGGTGTGGAGGGTGGTGAGTGCGGTGAGGAAGCGGGTGCTTGTTCCGTTGTTGCGGATGAGGGTGGCGTGGTGGTGGGCGGGGGTGGCGCGCTGCTCGAAAGCGTCGGCGAGGGCGGCGGTCATGACCGGGTGCGGGCTGGACTCGATGAGGGTGTG
>NZ_JACBXC010000195.1 GCF_013870535.1 Streptomyces phytophilus
AACGCCGCGACCGCGGTCGACGAGGCGTCGCTGATCGTCAAGCGGCTCGTCTTCGACACCCTCGTACGGCGCGAGGGCGAGGAGCTGGCGCCGGGCCTTGCGACCGACTGGCGGCGCGAGGGCGACACCAGGTGGGTCTTCACGCTCCGCCGCGGCGTCGCCTTCCACGACGGCAGCGAGGTCACGGCCGGCGACGTGGTCGCGTGCCTGAAGCACACGCAGCAGGTCGCCTCCGCGCAGACCCCGCTGTGGGCGACGGTCACGGGCGTGCAGGCGCCCGACGACCACACGGTGGTCTTCACCACCGACGGGCCCCTCGGCTCGCTCCCGGTCAACCTCACCCTCCTGTTCATCGTCCCGGCGCGGCTGGTCGCGGACCCGGACCAGAAGCGGAGCCCGGTGGGCTCCGGTCCGTTCCGGGTCACCGACTTCACCCCGTCGACCTCCGTCGAGCTGGCGCGGTTCGACGACTACTGGGGCGGCCCGGCGGAGCTGCCCGCGGTCTCCATGCCGTACCTCGCGGAGACCTCCACGGCGATCACCGCCCTGCGCAACGGCGACGTCGACCTGCTCTGGCCGGTGCCGCCGGACCAGCTGCCCGAGGTCACCGGGGTCTCCGGCGTCACCGTCGAGACGGTGCCCTCCTGGACGTACTACTTCAACTGGTTCAACTGCTCGCGCAAGCCGTTCAGCGACCCCGACGTGCGCCGCGCGCTGTGCCAGGCCGTGAACGTGCCGCAGATCGTCGAGGCCCTCTTCGGCCGCGGCGGCAAGCAGATGCGCGCGCCGATACCCGAGACCGTCGCCGGCTTCGCGGCGCAGCAGCCCTGGTCGTACGACCCGGAGGGCGCGCGCCGGCTGCTGAAGCAGGCCGGCCTCGGGCGGGGGTTCTCCACCTCGATGATGTGGTTCGACGCCACCGGCCCCCTGTCGCGGGAGCTGGCGCAGGCGCTGATCTCGGCGTGGGCCGACATCGGCGTCACCGTCGAGCCGCAGAGCATCGAGAAGGCCATGTGGCTGGAGCGGCTGAACACCCTCGACTGGGACATGAACCTCCAGACGAACACCGTGACCACCGGCGACGCCGCCTTCACCATCGGCCGCCTCTACACCTCGGAGGCGAACCGCCTCGGGTACGCCAACAAGGAACTCGACGCCGTCCTGGCACAGGCCGCAGGCGCGCCGGAAGGCCCGGAACGCGACGCGCTCTACGGCGACGCCTGCGGGACCATATGGTCGGACGCCGTCGGTCTCTTCCCCGTCACCCTCGTCACCGGGTACGGGCGCGCGAAGGAGCTGACAGGCTTCACTCCCGCCCCGAACAACCAGCCCGACCTCGCCGTGGTGGGGCGCCGATGAGACCGCGCCGGAGGATCCCATGAGCCCACGCCGCCGACCCACGCTGCGCGACATCGCCATGTCGCTCGACCTGTCGGTCAACACCGTCTCCCGGGCACTCGCCGACAAGGACGCGGTCAGCCCCGAGACGCGCGAGCGCGTCAAGGAGGAGGCGGAACGCCTCGGTTACGTGCCCAACACCATGGCCCGCTCCCTCGTGCTGCGGAACGCCATGACCCTCGGGCTCGTCATCACCAACCCCGCCAACCCCTTCTACGCCCGCCTCATCTCCGCGATCGAGGAGCGCGGGCGCGAACGCGGCTACTCGCTGATGCTGATGGTCACCGAGGACTCCGCGGAGAACGAGCGCCGCGCCGCCGAGGAGCTGATGCGCTGGGGCGTCGACGGGGTGCTCGCCATACCCGTGCAGCACGGCGCCGAGCACTGGAACCGGCTGCGCAAGTCCGGTACGCCCGTGGTGCTGCTCAACCGGCACCTGCCGGAGCTGGACACCGACGTCGTCGGCGTCGACTACTACGCCGGTGCCCGGCTCGCGACGGAACACGTGCTGGACGGCGGGGCCACCGAGCTGTACCTCGTCGAGGAGGACCTCGACATCTCGCCGGTCGCGGAACGTATCCGGGGCTTCCGCGAGACGCTGGCGGCCCGCGGGGTCGCGGCTCCGGACGACGCGGTGGTGCGCGTGGATCCGGGGGCCGCGCCGGAGGGGGTGCCGGTCTCGGGCCCCTTCGACCCCGGGGTGGGGTACGTCGTCGGCGCGGAGCTGGCCCGCAGGGCGGGGCCCGGCGCCGTGGTGCTGGCCGGCAACGACTACCACGCGCTGGGCCTGTACCGGGCGTTCAGCGAGCGGGGGCTGCGGGTGGGCACGGACATCGGCGTCGTCGGCCACGGCGACCACCCGTTCTCCGCGTACCTCGACCCCGCCCTCACCACGGTCCGCCTGCCCGCGCCCGACGTGGGCCGCGCCGGCGTCGACCGGCTGCTGGAGCGGGTGCAGTCGGGGCCGGAGGCCGTAGCGGAGGACCCGGACCCGATCCGTACGCTGCTGGCCCCCGAACTCGTCGTACGCGCCTCCGCCGGACCACTCCGAAGAAGAGGTGAACACTGATGGGCGCGTTCCTCGCCAAACGCCTCGCGCAGGCCGTCGTCGTCGCCTTCGGCGCGCTGACGCTGGTGTTCCTCATCGTGCGCGTCGTCCCGGGCGACCCCGCCAAGCTGATCGTCGGCCCCGACGCCTCCGCCGAGCAACTGGAGAGCGTACGCGCCGACTTCGGCCTGGACGACCCGCTGTGGCGGCAGTACGTCGACCACCTCGCCGGCATCGTACGCGGCGACCTCGGCGACTCCTGGCGCCTCGGCGGCTCGGCCCTGAGCAACACCCTGGACCGCTTCCCCGCGACCCTGAGCCTCTCGCTCGCGGCGCTCGTGCTGACCGTCGCCGTGGGGATCCCGCTGGGCATGCTGTGCGCCCGCCGCCCGGGGAAGCTGCTCGACCTGGTGGTCTCCACCGGCTCCCTCGCCGGCCAGGCCATCCCGTCGTTCTGGCTCGGCATCGTCCTGATCCTGATCTTCGCCCGCCGGCTGGACTGGCTGCCCGCGACCGTCGACGGCTCACCCGCCGCGGTGCTGCTGCCGGCCGTCACGCTCTCGCTGCCGTTCATCGGCTGGCTCGCCCGGCTGGTGCGCAGCAGCGCGCTGGAGGAGGGCGGCAAGGACTACGCCCGTACGGCCCGCGCGAAGGGCGTGGGCGAGGGGACGATCCAGTACGTGCACGTGGGCCGCAACATCGCGATCCCCGTGGTGACCGTACTCGGCCTGCTGATGGGCAACTTCATCGCCAACGCGGTCATCATCGAGGTCGTCTTCTCCTGGCCGGGCATCGGCTCCCTGATGGTCGACGCGATCACCAACCGCGACTACGCGGTCGTCGAGGCCGCGATCCTCACGATCACCCTGTCGTACATCGTCCTGAACCTGCTCGTGGACGTCGTCTACTTCGTCATCGACCCCCGCCTCACCCCGGAGGACGCATGAGCAGCACGACCGCGGCCGCACCCGCGCCGGCCGTCGACACCCCGGGTACGGGCAAGTCCCCCGGCGACGCCGCGCGGCGGGTGCCGGTGCGCGTGTGGATAGGCGCCGGGGTGCTGGCGCTCTTCGTCCTCGCCGCCCTCGTCGGGCCGCTGCTGCACCCGTACGACCCGGTCGCCACCGACCTGCCGAACCGGCTGCTCTCCCCCGGGGAGCGCACCGACGGCGGCGACATCGCCTGGCTGGGCACCGACCAGATGGGCCGCGACCTGCTCGCCAACCTGCTGGCCGGCGCCCGGATCTCGCTGCTCGTCGCCGCCGCGACCATCCTGGTCGGCGGCGCGGTCGGCCTCGTCGTCGGGCTGGTCTCCGGCTACTTCGGCGGCTGGCCGGACACCATCGCCTCCCGCATCGGCGACATCCAGCTCGCCTTCCCCTCCATCCTGCTGGCGATCCTGCTGGCCGGCGTGCTCGGCCCGAGCGTCACCAACATCGTCATCACGCTGGCGATCACGAGGTGGGTCATCTTCGCCCGCGTCGCCCGCGCCTCGGCGATGGCGACGCGGAAGCTCGGCTTCGTCGACTCGGCGCGGGTGCTGGGGGCGGGACACGTGCGCATCATGGTCCGCCACGTGCTGCCGTCCCTCTGGCAGCCGCTGCTGGTCGCGGCGACGGTGCAGGTGGGCCTCGTGATGGTCGCGGAGGCGTCGCTGAGCTTCCTCGGCCTCGGCGTGCCCGTCGACACGTCCTCGTGGGGCGCCACGGTCTCCGTGGGGCGCGACTACCTGGGCTCGGCGTGGTGGATCTCCACGATGCCGGCGGCGGCGCTCGCGCTCGTCGTCACGGCGGTCGGCGTGATCGGCGACGGCTTCCGGGACGCGTCGGACCCGCGGTCGCAGATATGAGCACAGAGGAGAACACGATGCCTGCTACGACCGTGGAGACGCCCGCGGCGGCCCGCATGCGGAACGTACACATAGCCTTCGGCCCGCGGGAGGTCGTCCGCGGCGTCGACCTCGACCTCGTACCCGGCCGGGTCACCGCCCTGGTGGGGGAGTCGGGCAGCGGCAAGTCGCTGACGTCGCTGGCGCTGATGGGCCTGCTGCCGCCCGGCGCCACCGTGAGCGCGGGGACGGTCGAGATCGAGGGCCGGGACACCGCCGGGTTCACGGACGCGCAGTGGCGCCGGCTCCGCGGCGCGAAGGTCGCGATGGTCTTCCAGGACCCGATGGCGGCGCTCAACCCGTCGTTCACCGTCGGCTGGCAGATCGCCGAGACGCTGCGCCGCCGCGGCACGGGCCGCCGCGCGGCCCGGGAGCGGGCGGTGGAGCTGATGCGGACCGTCGGGATCCCCGACGCGGAGGCCAAGTACGGCGCGTACCCGCACGAGTTCTCGGGCGGCATGCGGCAGCGGGCGGTCATCGCGATGGCGCTCACCCTGGACCCGGCGGTCCTGCTGGCCGACGAGCCGACGACGGCGCTCGACGTCACCGTGCAGGCGCAGATCCTGCGGCTGCTCGCGGCCCGGCAGACGGACGCGGGGATGGCGATGCTGCTCGTCTCGCACGACCTGGGCGTGGTGGCGCGCGTCGCGCAGGACGTCGCGGTGATGTACGCGGGCCGGATCGTGGAGACGGGCGCGCTGGACGACGTGTACACGGCACCGGCACACCCGTACACGCGCGGCCTGCTCGACGCGGTCCCCGACCCGGCGCGGCCGGGGCGGCTCATCCCGATCGAGGGCCAGCCACCGGCACCGGGCGGCCTGCCGGCGGGCTGCGCGTTCGCCCCGCGCTGCCCGTACGCGACGAAGGTGTGCGGCACGGAAGACCCGCGACTCGCGGCCGTCGGACAGGGCCACGAGGCGGCGTGCCACCACAGCGACAAGGTCCAGGCCCAGGCAACGGACGTGGAGGCCGCGTCATGAGCACCACCCGAACGAGCCCGGACGCACTGCTGCACATCCAGGACCTGCACGCCGGCTACACCGTCCCCGGCCGCTCCGGCCTCGGCCGCCGCCGCGTCGACGCGGTCGCGGGCGTCGACCTGACGGTACGGCCCGGCCGGACGGTCTGCATCGTCGGCGAGTCCGGCTGCGGCAAGTCGACGCTGGCCCGCTCGGTGGTGGGCCTGCTGGAGCCCTTCGCCGGCTCGGTCTCCTTCGCGGGCCTGGACCTGGCCACGGCCGGCCGCCGGGAGCGGCGGCGGGTGGCGCACGACCTGCAGATGGTGTTCCAGGACCCGTACACGTCGCTGAACCCGCGGATGCGGGTGGCGGAGATCGTCGCGGAGGGCTGGCACATCCACCGGGACGTGGTGGCGCCGGCAGCACACTCTGCCGAGGTCGCCCGCCTCCTGGACCAGGTGGGCCTGGACGCCTCGTACGCGACCCGCCGCCTGCACGAACTCTCCGGCGGCCAGTGCCAGCGGGTGAGCATCGCGCGGGCGCTGGCGCTGCGGCCGAAGCTGATCGTCTGCGACGAGGCGGTCTCGGCCCTGGACGTGTCGGTACGCGCGCAGATCCTCAACCTGCTCGCGGACCTCCAGCGGGAGCTGGGGATCGCGTACCTCTTCATCTCCCACGACCTGGACGTGGTCCGGCACATCGCGGACGAGGTGGCGGTGATGTACCTGGGCACGATCGTCGAACGCGGCACCGCCGCCCAGGTCTTCGAGTCCCCCCGGCACCCCTACACCCAGGCCCTCCTCAAGGCGGCCCCCTCGGTCCACGACCGCCCGGGCGCCGCGAAGGACCTCCCCCTCACCGGCGAGGTCCCCTCCCCCTCCTCCCCACCCACGGGCTGCCGCTTCCGCACCCGCTGCCCCCTGGCGGCGGACATCTGCGCATCGGAGGCCCCGGAGCTGCGCGTACGGGACGGAGGCGACCACCCGGCGGCGTGCCACTTCGCGGGGTGAGGGAGATCGAGGCGGTGAACCCCCGCTGCGCAGGCACTGATTCGATCAGCAGGAGTGGAACCGCCGGGGCGCGGGCCCCGGGTCAGTCGATCTGGGCGCAGACGTCGATCAGCTTCTCCTCGCCCAGCCACTTCACGGTCCGCTGGTCGGCCGCGTCGAACGTGAAGGTGTACACGCCGTCGATCACGTACTCGCCGCGCGGCAGGTTCCCCTGCCCCTCCTCGAAGCCGACGAGGAACGGACCGACGGCGTAGTAGGTGTACGCGCCGTCCGGGGCGTACCGCGCCAGACCCCGGCCGCTCGCGTCCTCGTCGTACGTGGCGCCCGTTTCGAGGTTGGTGACGCGGACGGTCAGGGCCCCCTTGAACAGCTCCGTCTTCGGGGAGCCGTCGGGGTACGTGGCGACGGTCTTGACCACGACCTCGTTGTGTACGGGCTCCGTGCGGAAGGCGAAGTCGCAGCGCTCACCGGCCGGGTAGTCGACCGGCTCGTACGTGACCGGGCGCCACCCTCTGTCGCCGCCGTCCTCGTTCCCGGAGGCCGCCGCGGGGGCGGCGAGGACGGCGGTCAGGCAGAGCGCTGCGGCGGAGGCTGCTGCGTAACGGCGCATGGCTGGTGACTCCTTCGGCTCGGGTGGTGCGTTCGCCTCCCGAGCCTGGCCCGGCTGACTGACCATCGGCTCACCACACCGGCGTAGGCTGCCGCGGGTGTTGGAGTTCCGCCTGCTCGGCGCCTTCGAGGCGGTCCACGAGGGCCGTCCCGTTCCGTTGACCCGGCGCCGTCAGGAGCGGTTGCTGCTGGCGGCGCTGCTGCTCGCCCCGGGGCGCGTGGTGGCGGTGGACCGGCTGGCGGGCCTCCTGTGGGACGGGGACGGGGACGGGGGCGGCAGCGGGGACGGCGACGGCGACGGCGATGGAGGCGGTGAGCGGGCCCGCGGCACTCTGCACACCTACGTCAGCCGGCTGCGGG
>NZ_JACBXC010000196.1 GCF_013870535.1 Streptomyces phytophilus
GCCTTCGCCGCGGCCCGGATCAGCAGCCGCTCCGAGCGGCCGTCGGAGGTGTCCATGAGGAAGACGCCGTTCGCGATGATCTCGTGGTGCGCGCCCCGGCGGCGCAGCACGACCTCCCCGTACGGGCCGGACCTGCGGTCGACCGTCACGGCGCGCGGCGCGTCGTTCTCGCTGCTCATGGCCCCATCCTGCCCGATCGCTGACAGCGAACAGACGGCCGGGAACATCACGCCACCCCCCGGGGTTGAGCCCACGTAACTCAACTTGCATGCCGAAGGGGAGATCAATGGCTACTGAGTCCGGCTCGAATACGCCGCTGGCCCTGCCCGTCCTGCCGCTCGATGACGAGGTCGTGCTCCCCGGCATGGTCGTGCCGCTCGACCTCTCGGACCGCGAGGTGCGGGCCGCGGTCGAGGCCGCGCAGGCCGCGGCGCGCGACAGCGGACACAAGCCCAGGGTGCTGCTCGTCCCGCGGGTCGACGGCACGTACGTGGGCACCGGTGTCCTCGGCCGCGTCGAGCAGGTCGGCCGGCTGGCCGACGGCGACCCCGGTGCACTGATCCGCGGCGTCGCCCGGATCCGCATCGGCGCCGGCACCACCGGCCCCGGGGCGGCGCTGTGGGTGGAGGGCACGGAGATCGAGGAGTCCGTACCCGACCCCCTGCCCGGCGCGGTCGCGGAGCTGACGAAGGAGTACAAGGCGGTCGCGACCGACTGGCTGCGCAAGCGCGGCGCCTGGCAGGTCGTGGACCGCGTGCAGCAGATCGACGACGTCGGCCAGCTCGCCGACAACGCCGGCTACTCGCCGTTCCTCAGCACGGAGCAGCGCGTGGAACTGCTGGAGACCGCCGACCCGGTGGCCCGGCTGGGGCTGGCCACGCAGTGGCTGAAGGAGCACCTGGCGGAGCAGGACGTCGCCGAGTCCATCGCCAAGGACGTCCAGGAGGGCGTCGACAAGCAGCAGCGCGAGTTCCTGCTGCGGCGCCAGCTGGAGGCCGTGCGCAAGGAGCTGCGCGAGCTGAACGGCGAGCCCGACGGCGAGGAGTCCGACGACTACCGCGCCCGGGTGGAGGCCGCCGACCTGCCCGAGAAGGTCCGCGAGGCGGCCCTGAAGGAGGTCGACAAGCTGGAGCGCAGCTCCGACGCCTCGCCCGAGGGCGGCTGGATCAGGACGTGGCTCGACACGGTCCTGGAGATGCCGTGGAGCGAGCGTACGGAGGACGCGTACGACATCACCGGCGCCAAGGAGATCCTGGACGCCGACCACGCGGGCCTGGAGGACGTCAAGGAGCGCATCACCGAGTACCTGGCGGTGCGCAAGCGCCGCGCGGACCGGAGCCTGGGCCTCGTCGGCGGCCGGCGCGGCGGCGCGGTGCTCGCGCTCGTCGGCCCCCCCGGCGTCGGCAAGACGTCGCTGGGCGAGTCCGTGGCGCGGGCCATGGGGCGCAAGTTCGTCCGGGTCGCCCTCGGCGGCGTCCGGGACGAGGCGGAGATCCGCGGCCACCGGCGTACGTACGTCGGTGCGCTGCCCGGCCGCGTCGTACGGGCCGTCAAGGAGGCCGGGTCGATGAACCCGGTCGTGCTGCTCGACGAGATCGACAAGGTCGGCTCCGACTTCCGCGGCGACCCCGCCGCGGCCCTGCTGGAGGTCCTGGACCCGGCGCAGAACCACACGTTCCGCGACCACTACCTGGAAGTCGAGCTGGACCTGTCCGACGTCGTCTTCCTCGCCACCGCGAACGTCCTCGAAGCCATCCCCGAGGCGCTGCTGGACCGCATGGAACTGGTCCGCCTCGACGGCTACACCGAGGACGAGAAGGTCACTATCGCCCGCGACCACCTGCTGCCGCGGCAGCTGGAGCGCGCGGGCCTGGAGGCCGGCGAGGTCGCCGTCGAGGACGACGCGCTGCGCAAGCTCGCGGGCGAGTACACCCGGGAGGCGGGCGTACGGAACCTGGAGCGCGCCCTCGCGCGGCTGCTCCGCAAGATCGCGGCGCAGCACGAACTGGGCGACGCGAAGCTGCCGTACACGGTCGGGGTCGACGCACTCCGCCCGCTGATCGGCCGCCCGCACCACACCCCGGAGTCCGCCACCGACCCCGCGGAGCGCCGCACGGCGGTCCCCGGCGTGGCGACGGGCCTGGCGGTGACGGGCGCCGGCGGCGACGTGCTGTACATCGAGGCGTCGCTGGCCGACCCCGAGTCGGGTGCGTCCGGGCTGACCCTGACGGGGCAGCTGGGCGACGTGATGAAGGAGTCGGCGCACATCGCGCTCTCCTTCCTGCGCTCGCGCGGCGCGGAGCTGGAACTGCCGGTGGCCGACCTCAAGGACCGGGGCATCCACCTGCACGTACCGGCGGGCGCGGTCCCGAAGGACGGGCCGAGCGCGGGCGTCACGATGACGACGGCGCTGGCGTCGCTGCTGAGCGGCCGGCAGGTGCGCACGGACGTGGCGATGACCGGTGAGGTGTCGCTGACGGGCCGGGTGCTGCCGATCGGCGGCGTGAAGCAGAAGCTGCTGGCGGCACACCGGTCGGGGGTCACCACGGTGGTCATCCCGAAGCGGAACGAGCCCGACCTGGACGACGTGCCGGCGGAGGTCCTGCGGAAGCTGGAGGTCCACCCGGTGTCCGACGTCCGCCAGGTCCTGGAACTGGCCCTGACACCGGCCGCGGCCGCACCGGCCGCACCGGCCGCGGACCCGGAGGTCCCCGTGGCCGCCTGACCCCGCACCACCGCCTCCACCCCGTCCCCACGGACACGGCCCCTCCCGACCACCCACCCGGGAGGGGCCGTTCGGCGTGCGCGTGGCGGTGCCCCCGGGGAAGCCGGACGGAACTGCCCGTGCCTTGGTAGCGTCTTGTCACTCGAAGTGCCCTCACCGTTACTGGAGTCGACGTGGTCCGCCCCTTCCGCTCAGCCACCCTCGCGGCCGTCGCGGCCGCGGCCCTGCTCGTCTCCGCGTGCGGGGGCGACGACTCCGGGTCGTCGGACGACAAGATCGAGGGCGCGGGGAAGAGCAGCCCGGCGGAGTCGTCGCCGCCACCGCCCCGCGGACGGCCCGGAGATCGAGCTGCCGAAGAGCGTGGAACTCGTCTTCGAGGACTGGGAGTCGGCCGACGCGGAGGAACAGGCGGTGCTGGACTCCGGCGCGCAGAGCGAGCGCGCGACGTACGAGGCCATCACCCAGGATCCGCCGAATCCGGACTCCGAGGCCGTGGCGTACTACCACGCCGAGGGCACCGGCGCCTGGACGGACACTCAGGAGTGGATCGGCGACTTCAAGGACGCGAACGCCACCGTCGAGGGGAAGGTCAGCTTCCGGTCGCCGGTCGTGGAGGTGCACGACAACGGGATCACCGGATCGCTCCGGTACTGCGCGGACGAGAGCGAAGTGAAGACCGTCGAGCGCGGATCGGGAAAGGTGCTGTCCGCCGCGAAGCCGGGAGACGTCGTGCAGTACACCCTCATGTTGCAGAAGGGCGACGGCGACGTGTGGCAGGTCGCGGATGTGAACGGGAAGCGCGGCTCATGCGACGAGTGAGGACTCGGTGATGAAGGGCATCCGCCGTCCCGCCATCGGGGCGTTATCGGTATCGATCGCAACGGGCTTGCTCTTGGCGGGAAGCCCTGCGCAGGCGGGTACGAACCCGCCGGGCTCCGACGCCCGCGGCGACTCGGACCCCGGCGACGGCACCATCAGTGCGACCGCCACCCAGGTCGTCGTCCGGCAGACCGGGGGCGGTGGGCAGGGCGGGCAGCCCATCAGTTCGGTCGACCGGAACTGGACGCCGCCGCCGTGCTGGCACGAGCCCGTCGCCACTCCGCGGGAGCTGGAGCGGGCGGTGGGCGCCATCGAGAGCGGCGACCTCGTCCCCGTCAACAGCCGCCTCCAGTGGGGCACCGACCTCATGCACGAGTACTACCGCGACGGCGGTGACGGGAATCCCGAGAACTACAACCTCGACAAGCAGGGCGACGGCATGTGGTGGCGCGCCGTGCGCAACCCCAACCGGGAGGACGACTTCGAGGCCGGCGGCTGCGACCAGCAGCTGATGTTCTGGGCGGACGACGGTGCCGCGCCCGACGTGCCGACGGCCATCACCCCCGAGATGCTCGCCGGGTACGCCTACGATTCGGTCAAGGTGCCCGATACCGAGATCGAGATGCAGCCCGCGGACGACCGGCTGAAGGTGAACCTGCCCACCTGGATCTGGCAGGAGCCCGCCGCCTTCGACGAGGTCGTGGTACGGGCGGAGTTGCCCGGCACCGGGCTGTGGGCCGAGACCACCGCGACGCCCACGAGCCTGCGGCTCGACCCCGGGACGGAGGACGCCGTGGTCCACCCCGAGGGCGGGGCGTGCGCGATCGACGGCGACGGGGGCGTCGGCGAGCGCTACCGGCGGGGGGCCGCCGGGGCGGTGCCGGTGTGCGGGGTCACGTACCGGCGCTCCAGCGAGGCCGCGGGCGGCTCGTTCGCGCTGAAGGCGTCGATCACGTGGGAGGTCGACTGGACCGGCTCGGGCGGTACGGACGGGGACCTGCCGGACGGTGTCTTCGAGACGACGTACGACGTGACCGTGGCGGAGATCCAGACCGTGGTCCGGTGACGTGGCCGCCGGTCCCGCCGGAGGAGCAGCTCCGGAGGGACCGGCGGGGGTTGGCGGGGCCGGCCGGGGTCAGCCGTTGGCCAGGGCCTGGAGGCGGTCGTAGGCGCCGTTGAACTTGTTGTGGTCGCCGACCGTGGGGCCCGTCGAGGTGTACTGCCAGAAGGTGTAGAAGCCCCAGCCGGCCGGGAGCGTGCCCGGCGAGGAGGCGTAGCGGGCGATCCACAGCGGGTGGTTGCCCGCGTAGCCGCCGTAGTTGCCGGTGCACTGGGTCCACCAGTTGGTGTTCGTGTAGATCACCGCGTAGCGGCCGGTGCGCTCCCGGTAGCGGGTGAGGAACGAGCTGATCCAGTTGCGCATCGACGCCTGGCTGAGGCCGTAGCAGGTGGCGCCGTAGGGGTTGTACTCGATGTCCAGCACGCCCGGCAGCGTCTTGCCGTCGCGGGACCAGCCGCCGCCGTTGCTGGCGAAGTAGTCGGCCTGGGCGGCGCCGCTTGCGCCGTTCGGGAGGGCGAAGTGGTACGCGCCGCGGATCATCCCGATGTTGTACGAGCCGTTGTACTGCTGGGTGAAGTACGGGTTCTTGTAGCCCGTGCCCTCGGTGGCCTTGACGTACGCGAAGCGGTTGCCGGCGTTCCAGAGCGTGGACCAGTTGACGTTGCCCTGGTGGCTGGAGACGTCGACGCCCTCGACGGTCGCGAGCGGGCCGGCCTCCTGGCCGGCGGCGCCCGCGGACCCCGCGGGGGCGCCGGTGCCCTCGTGGAGGCGGATGCCGGCGCCCATGTACGCCTCGCCGCGTTCCAGGTCGCGGGGGTTGGGGTTGAGCCGGTCGCCCGCGGCGGCGGGGGTGGTCAGGCCGACGACGAGGGAGAGCGAGGTGGCCGCGGTGGCGATGGCGGCGGCGAGGGAGCGGCGCCCTAGGCGCGAGCGGGTGCGGACTGGCGATGACATGCGTTCCTCCGGGTGTGGGGGTTCCTCGGTGGTGCCGGATTTGCCGGTGGTACCGGTGGTGCCGTGGTTCCGGGAAGCCGTGACTCCGGTGGTGCCGGTAGGCGGAGGGGGCGGAGGTGCCGGGCGTGTGGTGCGGCCGGCTCGGGGGTGCGGCGGGTGCGGCGGGTGCGGCGGGTGCGCGTGCGGCGGGAGCGGCGGGGCGGCAGTGGCCCGTCCTCGTACGCCTGCGGGCCTGGCCCGGCCCTTGGTGTGGCCATGTCACTACGTGCTGCGCCGAAGGTAAGCGCTGTGCGCGCGGGAGCGAAAGAGGGCCCGGCAGGTGCCTTTGGTCTACGCCTGCGAAATACTGGGGGAGCTGCGGCTTCTGCCGCTTCTGAAGAAAACTTTCAGCCCGTGGAAAGCCGGAAGGGCCCCTGACGTGCACAAGGCCGAAACCCCCGGAGGCGGACAGGTGGACGTGGGAAATGGTGTGGACCACGTCTTCCTCGATCTGGAGCGGGAGCTGGCGGTCTTCTACCGCCGCGCCCGCGGCATCGCGGCGGACATGGCCCGCCAGGTCGACCCCGGGCTCGAACCCGGCGCGTACGCGATGCTGGCCCAACTGGAGGCCGGCGGGCGGCGCGCCACCGAACTCGCCGGCTACTTCAACATCGGCAAGGCGACCGTCAGCCGGCAGCTCCACGCCCTTGAGGAGTTGGGCCTCGTCGACCGCGAGCCCGACCCCGCCGACGGCCGGGCCGCGCTCGTGCGGCTGACGGACGAGGGGCGGCGGCGGATGCTGCGCGTGCGCGGGGCGCGGCACGCGGAGTACATCCAGCAGCTCGCCGGGTGGGACCTCCGCGAGGTCGGGGAACTCGCCCGGCTGCTGGGGCGGTTCAACGAGCTGAGCGCGGGCGGGGGCGGCCGGCGTCAGACGTAGGCGGGGATACGCCCCGTCAGCCCTGTGCCGCCATGTTCGCCGTCATCTTCCGCAGCAGCGCCTTCGCCTGCTCCACCTCCTCCGCCGTCAGGCCCATAGCCTCGTCCAGCGACGGCACCACGACGTTCGCCTTCCGGCGCAGCGCCGTGCCCTCCGCCGTGAGCGACACCTCCACCAGCCGCTCGTCGTCGGCGCGGCGCTGCCGCTTCACCAGCCCGTTCGCCTCCAGCCGCTTCAGCAGCGGGGTCAGCGTCCCGTAGTCCAGGTGGAGCGCGGCGCCGAGGTTCTTGACCAGCGACGGGCCGTTCTCGTAGAGCGCGACCAGCACGAGGTACTGCGGGTAGGTCACGCCGAGCTTGTCGAGCAGCGGGCGGTAGCCGTTGATGACCGCGCGCTGCGCGGCGTACAGGGCGAAGCAGATGAACTCGTCCAGCTTCCGAAATTCTTCCTCGGCTCCCTGCGCCCCGTCCGCGGTGTCGGTGGTCGCCATGCGGGCCCCCTCTCTCTGCTCGTGCCGTCGTCGTACCCGTCCGGGCGCTCGAAAGTTAATCATAAACGATTGACTTGTGTACAAGATAATTGCGGGACGAGGGTGGGCGTACGCGAACCCGTCACAGCTCCACCAGCACCGCCGACGCGTCGTCGTGCACCTTCCCCCTGCGGTACCTGCCGCGGTCCGCGTCCGCCGCCTCCGCCGCCCGTACCTCCGCCACCACGCCCTGCGGGCCCGCCTTCCGCACCCGCTGCATGAGCGCCGCCCAGTCGCCGAAGCCGAACACCTCCGTCCA
>NZ_JACBXC010000197.1 GCF_013870535.1 Streptomyces phytophilus
GGCGCATCCGCCGCTCCTCCCAGGCGAGCACCGACTCGTGCGCGCCGAGCCGGGTGAGCAGGGCGCCGATGGCGTCCCCGTCCCGTACGACCACGCGGTCCACGCCGCGCACCTCGCGGGCCTTGGCCGGGATGCTGAGCCGGCGGGCGGCGCCGACCAGGGCGAGGGCCGCCTCCGGACCGGGGCAGGTGACCTCCAGCGAGGAGGAGCGGCCGGGCTCGGTCAGCGAGCCGTGCGCGAGGAAGGCGCCGCGCCAGGCGGCCTCGGCGTCGCAGGTGGCGCCGGAGACGACCTGCGGGGGCAGCCCGCGGATGGGCCGGCCGCGGCCGTCGACCAGGCCCGTCTGCCGGGCCAGTTGCTCACCGCCGGCGACCACGCGGACCACGTACCGGCTGCTGCGGCGCAGCCCGCCCGGAGCCATGACGATCATCTCGGAGCCGTGCCCGAAGATCTCCAGGATGTCCTTCTTCAGCCGGCGGGCGGCGACCCCGGTGTCCAGCTCGGCCTCGATCACGATCCGGCCGCTGACGAGGTGCAGCCCGCCGGCGAACCGCAACGTGGAGGAGACCTCCGCCTTGCGGCAGCACGTCCGGGTCACGGGGAGCCGCGAGATCTCGTCCTTCACCGCTGCCGTCATCGCCATGGCCCGATCCTTCCATGCATCCGAAAAATACGGTCGTACGCGGCGGCCAGCAGCTCCGGATCGTGCCGGGGAGTCCCGTCGGTCCGCGCCACCGGCGCCAGCTCGACCGAGCCCTCAAGCTCTTTCGCAGCCTCGCGCAACCCGTCGCGCTCTGCCGCACCGGGCACTGCATCCTTGTCGGCCAGCACCACGTCGAGGGCGAGTTTAGGGGCGTGTCGTCGCAAAACCTCCAAATGACGCCGTGGGGAAAATCCGTCCGTTTCCCCGGGCTGCGGGGCGAGGTTCAGGGAGAGGACCTTGCGGGCCTTGGTCTCCACCAGGGCCTCGCGCAGGTCGGGCACCAGCAGGTGCGGGATGACGGAGGAGAACCAGGAGCCCGGGCCGAGCACCACCCAGTCCGCCTCCCGGACGGCCTCGACGGCGGCGGGGACGGCCGGCGGGTCGGCGGGCACCAGGTGGACCTGCTGCACCTCGCCGGGGGTGAGGGCCACCGTGGCCTGGCCGGCCACGGTGGTGACCTCCTCGGGCAGCTCCGGCGCGTGGCCGCGCACGTCGGCGCGCAGCTCCAGGGGGACCGCGGACATGGGCAGCACGCGGCCGTGCGCGCCCAGGAGCGTTCCCACCAGGTCGAGGGCCGCGACATGGTCGCCGAGCTGCTCCCAGAGCGCGACGATGAGCAGATTGCCGACGGCGTGGTCGTGCAGCTCGCCCTGGCTGGTGAAGCGGTGCTGGATGACGCGGGACCAGGTCTGGCCCCAGTCGTCGTCGCCACAGAGCGCCGCCAGCGCCTTGCGCAGGTCACCCGGCGGCAGCACGCCCAGCTCGGCGCGGAGCCGGCCGGACGAGCCGCCGTCGTCGGCGACCGTGACGACGGCGGTGAGATCGCCGGTGATCCGGCGCAGCGCGGCGAGGGAGGCCGACAGGCCCATCCCCCCGCCGAGCGCGACCACCTTCGGCTGCGAACCGGGTCTGCGGGCGCCCCGGCGGCGCAGCCGGAGGTTCCGGCCGCCGGCGATCCGGCTCACTCGCGCCCCATGTCCCGGTGGACGACGACGGTCTCGATGCCGTCCGAGGCGAGCCGGCGGGCCAGCCGCTCGGACATCGCGACGGAGCGGTGCTTGCCGCCGGTGCAGCCGACGGCGATGGTCACGTACCGCTTGCCCTCGCGCCGGTAGCCCTCGGTGACCAGGTGCATCAGCTCCGCGTAGCCGTTGAGGAACTCCTTGGCGCCGGGCTGGTTGAACACGTACTGCGCGACGTCCTCGTTCAGCCCCGTGAACTGGCGCAGCTCGGGGACCCAGTGCGGGTTCGGCAGGAAGCGGCAGTCCACCACCAGGTCGGCGTCCACGGGCAGGCCGTACTTGTAGCCGAAGGACATCACCGTGGCGCGCAGCTCCGGCTCCTCGCCGCCGGCGAACTGGGCGTCCATCTTCGCGCGCAGCTCGTGCACGTTCAGGCTGGAGGTGTCGATCACCAGGTCGGCGTCGCCGCGCAGCTCGCGCAGCAGGTCGCGCTCGGCGGCGATGCCGTCGAGGATCGTGCCGTCGCCCTGCAGCGGGTGCGGGCGGCGCACGGACTCGAAGCGGGCCACCAGCGAGTTGTCCGACGCCTCCAGGAAGACGATGCGCCGGGGGACCTGCTTCTCCTTCAGGTCGGCCAGGGACTCCTTCAGGTTGTCGAAGAAGCGCCGGCCGCGGACGTCCACGACGACCGCGATCCGCGCCACGTTCCCCTGCGAGCGGGCGCCCAGCTCCACCATGGTGGGGATGAGGGCGGGCGGCAGGTTGTCCACGACGAACCAGCCGAGGTCCTCCAGGCACTTCGCGGCGGTGCTCCGGCCGGCGCCCGACATCCCGGAGATGATCACCAGCTCGGGGATGCCCGCCTGCCCGGAGTCACCCGTCTCGCCCGGCCCGGGGGCCAGGTCACCCGTGGTCACGGCGGTCTCGTCGGTCTCGTCGGTCTCGTCTGTCCCGTTGTCGTTCATCGCTCTGTCCCCCGGTCCTCACTCGTCCATGATCTCTCCGGTGGCGGTGTTCACCGCCGGCGCGGCCGGTGCCGCCTGCGCAAGGGTCGCGGCGATATTTTCGGCCGTCTTGCGGCCGATGCCGGGAACCTCACAGATTTGATCAATAGTCGCAGCTCTGAGCCGTTTCACCGAACCGAAGTGCTTCAGCAGCGCCCGGCGGCGGCTCTCCCCCAGCCCCGGCACGTCGTCCAGCGGCCCGGCCTTCATGCTCTGCGCCCGCTTCTTGCGCTGGTAGGCGAGGGCGAAGCGGTGGGCCTCGTCCCGTACGCGCTGGAGCATGTACAGGCCCTCGCTGCTGCGCGGCAGGATGACGGGGTCGTCGCTGTCGGGCAGCCAGACCTCTTCGAGGCGCTTGGCCAGGCCGACGACGGCCACGTCGTCCACGCCCAGCTCGCCGAGGGCCCGCTTGGCGGCGGCGACCTGCGGCTGCCCGCCGTCGACGACCACGAGCTGGGGCGGGTACGCGAACTTCTTGGGCCGACCGGTGTCCGGATCCCGCCCGGCCGGTCCGCCGGCATCCGCGTCCACGTCTGTGCCTGTGTCCACGTCCGCGTTCGCACCCGCGTTCGCACCCGCGGCCGCGGCCCGGCCGCGCTCCGCGGCGGCCTCGGCCTCGGGGTCGCCCCACTCCCCCGTCTTCTGCTTCTCCTGCACGTACCGCCGGAACCGGCGGGTGATCACCTCGTGCATCGCGCGCACGTCGTCCTGGCCGGTGAAGCCCTTGATCTCGAAGCGGCGGTACTCGCTCTTGCGGGCGAGGCCGTCCTCGAAGACGACCATGGAGCCGACGACGTCGTCGCCCTGCAGGTGGGAGATGTCGTAGCACTCGATGCGCAGCGGCGCGGAGTCCAGCTCCAGCGCCTCGGCGATCTCCTCCAGCGCCCGGGAGCGGGTGGTCAGGTCGGAGGCGCGCTTGGTCTTGTGCAGGACGAGGGCCTGCTGCGCGTTCCGCGCGACCGTGGCGAGCAGGTCCTTCTTGTCGCCGCGCTGCGGCACCCGCAGGTCCACCCGGGCCCCGCGGCGCTCGGTCAGCCACTCCCGTACGGGCCCGGCCGGCTTCGGCAGCGCCGGGACCAGCACCTCGCGCGGGATGCCCTCCCGCTCGTCCCCGTAGAGCTGCTGGAGGGCGTGCTCCACCAGCCCGGCGGTGTCGACGGCCTCCACCCGGTCGGTGACCCAGCCCCGCTGGCCGCGGACCCGGCCGCCGCGGACGTGGAAGATCTGCACCGCCGCCTCCAGCTCGTCCTCGGCCAGGGCGACGAGGTCGGCGTCGGTGGCGTCGGCGAGGACGACCGCGTTCTTCTCCATGGCGCTCTTCAGCGCCCCTATGTCGTCCCGCAGCCGCGCGGCCCTCTCGTACTCCATCTCCTCCGCGGCCTCGTGCATCTGCCGCTCCAGCCGCTTCAGGTACGTCCCCGTGCGGCCCGCCATGAAGTCGCAGAACTCCTCGGCCAGCTCCCGGTGCTCCGCGGCCGTGACCCGGCCGACGCAGGGCGCGGAGCACTTGCCGATGTACCCCAGCAGGCAGGGGCGGCCGATCTGCGCGCTGCGCTTGAACACCCCGGCGGAGCAGGTCCGCACGGGAAACGCACGCAGCATCAGGTCGACGGTCTCGCGGATGGCCCACGCGTGCGCGTACGGCCCGAAGTAGCGCACGCCCTTGCGCTTGGGCCCGCGCATGACCTGCACCCGCGGATACTCCTCGCCCAGCGTCACGGCGAGGGACGGATAGCTCTTGTCGTCCCGGTACTTGACGTTGAACCGGGGGTCGTACTCCTTGATCCAGCTGTACTCCAGCTGGAGCGCCTCGACCTCCGTGGCCACGACGGTCCACTCCACCGACGCGGCGGTCGTGACCATCGTGCGCGTGCGCTGGTGCAGCCCGGCGAGATCCTGGAAGTACGACGAGAGCCGCTGCCGCAGGCTTTTCGCCTTGCCGACGTAGATGACCCGGCCGTACTCGTCCCGGAACCTGTAGACCCCCGGAGAGTCGGGAATCTGCCCGGGCTTGGGACGGTAACTGGACGGATCGGCCATGGTCCCCACCCTACTGTCGCCCACTGACGGCGGACCGCTTGTCCACAGCCGTGTACCGAGCCCGCGACAGTCCGGTGACATCCGCCGCTCAGCGCGGCCCGGCGGGCTCTGCCCCTGCCCCTGCCTCAGGCACATCGAAGGAGAAGGTGCGCCCGATGTGCGCCAGCCTCTCGGAGTACGAGTCAAGGAGGTAGACCGACGGCGTGGCGAGGGTGACGTACACGCAGTAGCCGCTCGGCGCGGGAATGATCAGCTGCAGCGCCGCGAGCGGGAACACCCTCCCCTCCGGGCGCTCCGCGTCCGCCAGGGTGAGCGAGTGCAGCGAGGTGGACATCACGCCGGGCCGGCAGGGCAGCTTCACCGCGAGCAGCATGTCCTGGCTGCCCCGCACGCCCTTGCCCGCCTCGAAGTCCAGCCCCCGCAGCCCGGCCTCGCCCGCGAACAGCTTCGTCTCCTTGGCCCGGTAGAGGGCCTCGGCGACGAACAGCGGGTCGTCTGAGCCGTCTCGCCCTCCCGTACGACTCTGCGGACTGTACCGACGAGACCCCTCAGGGCTTCCAGATCTCCCGGGGCGGGGTTGAACCCCAGGGTGGGGAAATCCGCTTCCTGCGTCATCGGGCGTCCTTTCTGCACATGGCCGCTCTGGGTTGGAGGAAGCTATCCACAGTGGGTCCGGTTCCGCTCCCCCGGACGAACTCGCGCGAAGACCGGGGCGGCAGATTTCGTCGGGGAGGCTCGTGTGGCGGTGCAGCGGGAATTCGACTCCTTCCTGCGCAGTGCGCGGGATGGCAGCGCGACCCATCTGCTACGGAGCCCGTGGATCTCCCGGCGGAAACTGGCGTCCTTCGCCTACGTCGCCGAGCAGTACGGCTACCGCTACGATGGCATCGTCTCTCTCTCCCCCCCGCGGCCTCCGCCGTTACCGTCGCCCTCCGGCGCCTGCCGGACGCCGCCGTCCGGGCGGACCGCACCGCTCGGGCACACCCGAACGCGCACCGCGGCGGCCGGCTCCCGGGCATGCGCCCGGGCCGGCGGCGGCTGGTGCCCCTCCCGGAAGCCGGTCCCGAAGTGGACCTGGTGTTCGCGCGGTTCCTCCTGGACGCGACTGACGCCGCCTGCGTCAGGAAGCGCAGGCGGCACGTCGTCGTCACGATGACCGTGTGGATCGTTCTCGTCGCGGTGGTCGCCGCCTTGTACGCGGACTCCGTACACACGTATCTGGAGGCGGTCCTCGTCATCGACGGCAGCGTCGCGGCGATCCTGGCCGGTGCGTACGCGCTGGGGAAGGTCACCACGCGGCGCTCCCGGGAGAGGTCGAGCCGATTGCTGGCGGAGGCGGGCGTCGTCTGACCGCCGGACCGCCCGCCCGGCCGCCGAGGGCGGATACGCTGAGAACATGTCGTTTCTGCGATTCGCCTTTGCCGAAGTCAAGGAAATGGTCTCGGCCCTCGAATCGAGCGGGGGCCGTATGAAGGGCGCTTCGAAGGAGATGTTGCACGCCGATACCGCCCACTTCGGGCACGAGGGATTGCAATCGGCCTGCGACGACTTCGCGGACTCCTGGAACTACGGCTTTGGCCGGCTGTCCAAGATGACCAAGGACATCTCGAAGTTCGCCGACAAGTGCGAGAACGGGTTCGACGGGCTGGACAAGAAGCTCCGCGACGAACTGGTAGAGGCCACGAAGAAGTAGCGCGGCACCGCGGGCACGACGCGGGCGGCGGGGCAGGGGGTTACGGGCGTCGCCTCCGGCCGGCGGGCGGTCATACTTGACGCATGATCGTGGTTGGTGGAGAGGCTTTGATCGATCTCGTGCCGGCCGGTGGCGGGGGTGCGCTGCCCGCGCTGCAGCCGGTGCGTGGCGGTGGACCGTACAACACGGCCGTGGCGCTGGGGCGGCTCGGGGCACCCGTGGCGTTCGCCTCGCGGGTGTCGACGGACGCCTTCGGGGCGGCGCTGATGGCCGGGCTGGAGACGGCGGGGGTCGACACCGGCCTCGTCCAGCGGGGCGCCGAGCCCACGACGCTCGCCGTCGCCGACATCAGCCCGGACGGGTCCGCGGGCTTCCGCTTCTACGCCGAGGGCACCGCCGACCGGCTGTTCCGGGCGCCGGACGCGCTGCCCGCGCAGGTGCGGGCGCTGGCGGTGGGGACGTGCTCGCTGGTGCTGGAGCCGGGGGCGACCGCGTACGAGACGCTGCTGAAACGGGCCGCCGCGGACGGGGTGTTCACGCTCCTCGACCCGAACGTCCGGGCCGGGCTCATCACCGACGCCGACGCCTACCGTGCCCGCTTCCGCTCCTGGCTGCCGCACGTGGCGCTGCTGAAGCTGTCGGTGGAGGACGCGCAGTGGCTCGCCGGCGGGCGGCCGTGGGCCGAGGCGCTGCCGGAGTGGCTGGCGGCCGGTCCGCGGGCGGCGGTGCTGACCCGCGGCGGCGAGGGGCTTACGGCGGTGCTCGCGCAGGGCCTCACGCGGTACGACGTGGCCGCGCCGCCCGTCGACGTCGTCGACACGATCGGCGCGGGCGACACCGTCAACGCGGCGCTGCTGCACT
>NZ_JACBXC010000198.1 GCF_013870535.1 Streptomyces phytophilus
CCCGTCGCGATCGTGGCGATGGCCTGCCGCTTCCCCGCCGGCATCCGCAGTCCGGAGGAGCTGTGGCGGCTGGTCGCCGAGGGCGGTGAGGTGCTGTCGGGCTTCCCCGAGAACCGCGGCTGGGACCTGGGCAGCCTCTTCGACGACGACCCGGACACGCGCGGCACCTCGTACGTCGACAAGGGGGCGTTCCTGCACGACGCGGGCGACTTCGACGCGGAGTTCTTCGGCATCTCACCGCGTGAGGCGCTGTCGATGGACCCGCAGCAGCGGCTGCTGCTGGAGACGTCGTGGGAGACGTTCGAACGGGCCGGCCTCGACCCGGCCTCGCTCCGGGGCTCGGCGGTCGGCGTCTTCACCGGCATCATCGGCCACGACTACACCGTGCCGCTCCGGCAGGCGCCCACGGACATCGAGGGCATGCGCCTCACGGGCACGGCGGGCAGCGTCGCCTCGGGGCGGGTGTCGTACACGCTGGGCCTTGAGGGCCCGGCGGTGACGGTGGACACGGCGTGCTCGTCGTCGCTGGTCGCGATGCACCTCGCGGCGCAGGCGCTCCGCAGCGGTGAGTGCTCGATGGCCTTGGCGAGCGGGTCCATGGTCATGTCGACGCCGGATACGTTCGTGGAGTTCTCCCGGCAGCGCGGGCTCGCACGGGACGGCCGCGTGAAGGCGTTCGCGGCGGGCTCGGACGGCACGGCGTGGGCGGAAGGCGTCGGCGTGCTGCTGCTGGAGCGGCTCTCGGAGGCGCGACGGCACGGACACCCCGTACTGGCGCTGGTGCGCGGCACGGCGGTCAACCAGGACGGCGCCTCCAACGGCCTCACCGCACCCAACGGCCCCTCCCAGCAGCGGGTCATCCGCGCCGCGCTGGCCAACGCCGGGCTCACTCCCGCCGACGTGGACGCGGTGGAGGCGCACGGCACCGGCACGACGCTGGGCGACCCCATCGAGGCGCAGGCACTGCTCGCCACGTACGGACAGCAGCGGCCCGGCGACGACCAACCGCTGTGGCTGGGCTCGCTGAAATCCAACCTCGGCCACGCCCAGGCCGCCGCCGGGGTGGCCAGTGTGATCAAGATGGTGCAGGCGCTGGCGCACGAGGAGTTGCCGAAGACCCTGCACGCCGACGAACCCACGACGAAGGTCGACTGGACCGAAGGCGCGGTCGAGCTGCTCACCGAGTCCCGCCCCTGGCCGCGCGGCGACCGGCCGCGCCGGGCAGGCGTGTCCTCCTTCGGCGTCAGCGGCACCAACGCACACGTCATCCTGGAACAGGCACCGGAGCCCGAGCCCGCCCCCGAGGCCGCGGCGACCGACGAGCCGGACGGGGTGGTGGCGTGGCCGATCTCCGGCCACACGCCGCAGGCGCTGGCCGGCCAGGCCGCCAGGCTCCACGCCCACGTGAGCGAGCACCCCGGGACCACCCCGGCCCAGGTCGCCCACGGCCTGCTCACGACGCGATCCGCATTCGACCACCGCGCGGTGGTCGTCGGCGGTGACCGCGGTGAACTGCTGGACGGACTCGCCGCGTTCGCCGACGGCCAGCCGTCGGCGCGGGTGGTCAGCGGCAGTGTGCGGCCGGGTGGGAAGACGGTGTTCGTCTTTCCCGGTCAGGGCGCGCAGTGGGCGGGGATGGCGGCGGACCTGATCGCGGCCGAGCCCGTCTTCGCCCAGGCGATCCGGGACTGCGAGGCGGCCCTGTCCGGCTACGCGGACGACTGGTCGCTCGGTGACGTACTGGCCGATCCGGAGGGCGCGCTGCTGGAGCGGGTGGATGTGGTCCAGCCCGCGCTGTTCGCGGTGATGGTGAGCCTGGCGCGGCTGTGGCAGCACCACGGCATCCGCCCGGATGCGGTCATCGGGCACTCGCAGGGCGAGATCGCCGCGGCGCACGTCGCCGGGGCGCTCACGCTGGAAGGTGCGGCGAAGGTCGTGTGCCTGCGCAGCCAGGCCATCCGCGCCTTGTCCGGCCAGGGAGCCATGGCCTCCGTCGCGCTCCCCCGCACGCAGGTCGCGGAGGAGATCGCCGCCTGGCAGGGGAAGTTGTCCGTGGCGGTGGTCAACAGCCCCACCGCCACGGTCGTCTCCGGCGACACCGACGCCGTGGCGGCCTATCTCGCCCGGTGCGAGGAGGCCGGGGTACGCAACCGGCTGCTGCCCGTCGACTACGCCTCCCACGGCCCCCACGTCACCGCGCTCCGCGACACGTTGCTGAGCACGCTGGCTGGACTGGAGCCGGGCCCGGCGGCCATCCCCTTCTACTCGACCGTCACCGGCGGGGTGTTCGACACCACCGGCCTCACCGCCGACTACTGGTACACCAACCTGCGCGAGTCCGTCCGCTTCCACGACACCCTCACGCAGCTGATCGCCGACGGCCACACCACGTACGTCGAAGCCAGCCCGCATCCGACCCTCACCACCGCCATCACGGACACGGCCACCGACACGGCCCTGACGGTCACCGGCACCCTCCGCCGGCACGAGCACTCCCCCACCCAACTCCGGCTCGCCCTGGCGCAGCTCCACACCCACGGCGCCCCCGTCGCCTGGCACCAGACCCCGACCGCCCCGGCCGGCCTCCCCACCTACGCCTTCCAGCACCAGACCTACTGGCCGAAGGCCGGCAACCGGCCGGGCGACCTCTCCCTGCTCGGTCTCACGGGCGCCGACCACCCGCTGGCGGGCGCCTGGGTCGGCCTCTCCGAGTCCGACGGGGTCGTGGGGACCGGCGTGCTCTCCCTGCGTACCCACCCGTGGCTCGCCGACCACGCCGTCAACGGCACGACCATCCTCCCCGCCACGGCCTTCGCCGAACTCGCCATCCGCGCGGGCGACGAAACCCGCACCCCCACCCTCGACGAACTCGTCATCGAAACGCCGCTCGCCCTCACCGACGGCCACGACAGCGTCCGCATCCAGGTCACCGTCGGCCCCGAGTACGAGGAGGGCAGGCGCGCCGTCACCATCCACTCCGCCGCGTACGCGGACTCCACCGCCCCCTGGACGCGCCACGCCACCGGCACCCTCACCCCCGCCACCACTCCCCCGCCCCCCGCGCACACCGCGTGGCCGCCCCCCGGCGCCCAGGCCGTCGACCTCACCGACTTCTACGACCGCCAGCTCGCCGCCGGCCTGGACTACGGCCCCGCCTTCCAAGGCGTCCGGCGCCTTTGGACCCACGAGGACGCGATCTACGCGGAAGTCGCCCTCCCCGACGACGTGGAACCCGAGGGCTACGCCCTCCACCCCGCACTCCTCGACGCCGCCCTCCACACCACCCGCGAACTCCCCGCCGCAGACAACGACGAGGTGACCCGACTCCCCTTCGCCTGGAGCCGGACGGCCATCCATGCGTCAGGCGCCTCCGCCCTCCGGGTCAGGGCGACCCGCTCGGGTGCCGACGGCCTGTCACTCGAACTCGCCGACACCACCGGCGCACCCGTGGCGACCATCGGCGAGCTGGCCATGCGCGCCGTGTCCCGCGACCGGTTCGACGCCGGGCGCACCGCCGGCCGCGATTCGCTGTTCCGGGTCGAGTGGGCCCCCGTCGCGCCGCCCCCCGCCGGAGCCGGCGGGCCGGACATCCCCGCGGTGGCCGACGCGGCGGCGCTCAGGGCCCTCGTCGCCTCCTCCGGTACGAGCGGATCCGTACCGGACCTCGTGCTGCTGGACCTCGCGACCGCCGATTCCGCGGAGGCGGCGGACAACGGTGGCCCCGAGCGCGTGCATGCGCTGACCGAACGGACCCTGGAGCTGCTTCAGGTGTGGGTGGGCGAGCCCGCCCTCAAGGACTCGCGTCTGGTCGTCGTGACCCACGGCGCCATGTCCGCCCCGTACGACCCCGCGCAGGCGGCCGTCTGGGGTCTGGTCCGTACGGCGCAGAACGAGCACCCGGACCGCATCACCCTCATCGACCTGGACGAGTATCCCGTCGCCCACGGCACCGTCCGCGGCCTGGTCGGCACCGGCGAACCGCAGCTCGCCATCCGCCGCAACACCCCTGAGGTGCCCCGCCTCACCCGCGCCTCCGTCTCCACCGAGCCGGGGAACCCTGCCCCCGACCCCGAGGGCACGGTTCTGATCACGGGCGGTACGGGCACGCTGGCCCGGCTGACCGCGCGTCACCTCGTGTCCCACCACGACGTCCGCCACCTTCTGCTGGTCAGCCGCCGGGGTCCGGACGCCGAAGGCGCCGACGACCTCGCCACCGAACTCACCGACCTCGGCGCACAGGTACGCATCGAAGCCTGCGACGTGACCGACTCCACCGCCGTCGCCGCACTCCTGACATCCATCCCCGACAACCACCCCCTCACCGGGATCATCCACACCGCCGGCGCCCTGGACGACGCCGTGATCGATTCACTCACCCCCCAACGCCTCCACGCGGTCCTGCGCCCCAAAGCAGACGCCGCCTGGCACCTCCACCACCACACCCGCCACCACAACCTCGCCTTCTTCCTCCTCTACTCCTCCGCCGCAGGCACCCTCGGCAACCCCGGACAAGCCAACTACGCAGCCGCCAACACCTACCTCGACGCCCTCGCCCACCACCGCCACACCCAAGGACTCCCCGC
Source organism: Streptomyces phytophilus (assembly GCF_013870535.1). Taxonomy (GTDB): domain Bacteria; phylum Actinomycetota; class Actinomycetes; order Streptomycetales; family Streptomycetaceae; genus Streptomyces; species Streptomyces phytophilus. Next base: position 4,584 of record NZ_JACBXC010000198.1, read on the forward strand.
CACCTCACTCGCCTGGGGTTACTGGGCCGAAACCAGCGCCATGACCGCCCACCTGGACGACACCGCCCACCAGCGCAACAAGCGCGACGGCATGCTCGGACTCACCGAACACACCGGCATGGCGCTCCTGGACGCCGCGCTCCTCTCCGAGCATCCCGTCCTCGTCCCGGCCAGGCTCGACCTGCCCGCGCTACGCGCCCGGCAGTCGGCCAACGGCCAGGTGTCCCCGCTCCTCCGCGCGCTGATCCCGCCCGCGCGCCGGGCCGCCCGCTCGGCCACACCCTCGCGCAGCTCCCTCGTGGACGAGCTGGCCGGGCGGCCCGCGGACGAGCGCTCGAAACTGCTCACCGACCTCGTCCTCGGCCACGTCTCCGCCGTCCTCGGCACGGCCAACGGCAGCTCGATCGACGCCGGACGGGCGTTCAAGGAGGCGGGCTTCGACTCGCTCACCTCCGTCGAGCTGCGCAACCGGCTCACCGAGGCCACCGGCGTCCGGCTCCCGGCCACCCTCGTCTTCGACCACCCGACGCCCGCCGCCCTGGTCCGTCTGCTGGAGGACGAACTGGTCGTACCGGACGGCGGCGCGCCGCTGCCCGTCCTCGCGGAGCTCGACCGGCTCGAACAGGCCCTCGCCGGCTCCGCGGGCGCCGACGAGTCCGTACGGCAGCAGGTCACGCAGCGGCTGCGCAAGCTCAGCGCGCACTGGGACGAGCTGCGCACCGCGTCCGGAACCGACGACGCGCCCGACCTCGACGCCATCACGGACGACGAGATGTTCTCCCTCCTCGACAACGAACTCGGTCAGTCCTGACGCGGCCGGCGGCGACAAGAGACGAAAGGACGAGCTGAGCATGGCGAGCGACAACCGCGAGGAAAAGCTCCGCGACTACCTGAAGCGCGCGGTCGCCGACCTCCACAAGGCCAACGCCCGCCTCCGCGAGATCGAGGCGGAGAAGTCGGAGCCGGTGGCGGTGGTGGCGATGGGATGCCGGCTGCCGGGCGGGGTGGCCACGCCGGAGGACCTGTGGCACCTGGTCGACGCGGGCGCCGACGCCATCACGCCGTTCCCCCGGAACCGCGGCTGGCACCTGGACGGCCTCTTCCACGACGACCCGGACCACCCCGGCACGTCGTACGTGCGCCACGGCGGCTTCCTGCACGACGCCGGCGACTTCGACGCCGCGTTCTTCGGCATCTCCCCGCGGGAAGCGCTCGCGATGAACCCGCAGCAGCGGCTGCTGCTGGAGACGTCGTGGGAGACGTTCGAACGCGCGGGCATCGACCCGACGTCGCTCCAGGGCTCGGCCATCGGCGTCTTCACCGGCGTCATGCTGCACGACTACGCCCTCGCGGGCAGGCGCGTCCCCGCCTCGGTGGAGGGGATGCTGAGCATCGGCAACTCCGGCAGTGCCGCGTCGGGACGCGTCTCCTACACGCTGGGTCTTGAGGGCCCGGCGGTGACGGTGGAGACCGCGTGTTCGTCGTCGCTGGTGGCGGTGCATCTGGCGGTGCAGGCGCTGCGGAGCGGCGAGTGCACGATGGCGCTGGCGGGCGGTGCGGCGGTGATGGCCACGCCGGACACGTTCGTGGAGTTCTCCCGGCAGCGCGGGCTGGCACCGGACGGCCGGATCAAGGCGTTCGGTGACGGCGCGGACGGCACGGCGTGGGCGGAAGGCGCCGGTGTCCTGCTGCTGGAGCGGCTCTCGGAGGCGCGACGGCACGGACACCCCGTACTGGCACTGGTGCGCGGCACGGCGGTCAACCAGGACGGCGCCTCCAACGGCCTCACCGCACCCAACGGCCCCTCCCAGCAACGCGTGATCCGTACCGCGCTGGCCAACGCCGGGCTCACTCCCGCCGACGTCGACGCCGTCGAGGCCCACGGCACCGGCACGACGCTGGGCGACCCGATCGAGGCGCAGGCACTGCTCGCCACGTACGGGCAGCAGCGGCCCGGCGACGACCAGCCGCTGTGGCTGGGCTCGCTGAAATCCAACCTCGGCCACGCCCAGGCCGCCGCCGGAGTGGCGGGGATCATCAAGATGATCCAGGCGATGGCGCACGAGCGGCTGCCGAAAACCCTGCACGCCGACGAGCCGACGACGAAGGTCGACTGGACCGAAGGCGCGGTCGAGTTGCTCACCGAGTCCCGCCCCTGGCCGCGCGGCGACCGGCCGCGCCGGGCAGGCGTGTCCTCCTTCGGCGTCAGCGGCACCAACGCACACATCGTCCTGGAACAGGCACCGGCCGAGGCCCCGGAGGAGTCACCGGCCGACAGCGCGCCTACCGACGGCCCGCTCACGTGGTCGCTTTCCGCGAAGACCGACCAGGCGCTACGAGCCCAGGCCGAACGCCTCGACGCGCATCTGGACGCCCACCCGGACCTTTCGCCGAACGACGTGGCGTACTCGCTGGAACACGGCCGGGCGTGGCTGGACCACCGTGCCGTGGTCGTCGCCGAGGACCGCGAGGAGGCCCAGGCCGGGCTACGGGCCCTGGCCCGCGGCGAGGAACACCCCGGTGTCGTCACCGGCACCGCCGCTGGTCGTGAAGCGGACGGCGGGGGGAAGTTGGCGGTGTTGTTCTCCGGCCAGGGCGCGCAACGCCCCGGCATGGGCCGCCAGCTCTACGACACCTATCCGGTCTTCGCCGCCGCGCTGGACGAGA
>NZ_JACBXC010000199.1 GCF_013870535.1 Streptomyces phytophilus
CGCGGGCCCGTGCCCTCCCCCACGACGGCGACCGCGTCCTTGCCGCGGGTCCGGTACGCGGCCACGATCCTGCCGTCGTCCAGGAAGCCGTAGGTGGTCAGGCCGCAGCACCAGTCCGGCCTGCCGAACTCGGCGGCCATGGGGGCGGGTGAGGTGTCCGCGCCGTCGGCGCGCAGGTTCCACCAGCCCGAGCGGTCGTCCACGAAGTGGAGCCGGCCGTCGGGCGCGTAGCACGGCTGGGTCACCGACACACCAGGCGCCGCGGCGACGAGGCGGCGGGAGGCCACCGCGCCGGCCTCGTCCAGGCACAGCTCCCACAGGACCGACTCGTCCCAGGGCATGTGGGGGTGGTCCCAGGCGGTGAACGCGATCCGCGCCTCACGGGGGTGGACGGCCGCGGCGCCGTAGAAGTCGTGTCCGGTCGCGAGGACCCGCACCGCCCCGGATCCGTCGGCGGATAACGCCACCGGTTCGTTCACGGCGCCCTGCCCCGCGCCGCGTTCGCGGACCGCGAAGACCAGGCGGCCGTCGCGGGCCGGCCGCGGCGCGCCGTAGCGGACCGGGCCGTCGTCCGCCGCCGTCAGCGGCACGGACGTGCCGTCCGGGTCGAGGCGGTGGATCCGCTGGTCCGCCGCGGCCACGTAGAAGACCGCGGCGCCGTGCACGGCGTACGGCACCGCCCCGTACCCGCCGACGTCGGAGCGCACTCCCGACCGGACCACCGCGGGTTCCTTCCCGTCGGCGGCGGCCATTAATCGCGGGGCGGCAGGATCGGCGCGATCGGTCTCAATCCAGAATGTCCGGTCGCCGCTGCGGCTCGGGTAGGCGAGTTCCCGGATCCCGTCCACGAGATCCGCCACCCCGACGGCCGATGGCCAGGTGCCGTACGGGGCAATACGCCGCTCCTTCATGTGCGACCTCCGGCAACTCCCGCGATGCGCAATGTGACACGGGCAGAAGGCCGCACCGCAGGTGGAACGGTGCACTCGTGCTGGTCGACCTGCCCCCGTGCGCCGGGGCGACGCACGTCAAGACACGCGCACCCCGGGGTCATTCCTCATCACACAGTCAACTCGCCGTACCTTCCCACACGGACTCGACGGCCCGCAAGTACATGTCAAGAAGATCGACATCGCCCATGCCGATGACCGTGCATGGGGCGTACAAAGCGGTGACTCAAGTTCCGCTCTGCATGATCGCGCTGTTACGGGCGGCGTCCTTGACGCGCCCGCAGCGCTGGCTTATGTTCGCTGATCGGCTGGCCCGGATGGCTTCGCGCCGGTGTCGCCGGGGAAAGCATGCTGAATCTCCGGAAAGGAGCCACGCTTGTCCGCCACCGCAGAACGCCCGCTCATCGGCATCGAGGCCCAGCGCGTATTCCTCGATCTCCGCGACCGGCCCGCCGCCTTCGACCTGGCCGAGGAAGTCCTGCCGCTCACCTACGACTTACATTTCGGCCGGGGTGCCGGGGAACTGATGGCCAAAGGTCTCGCCCGGCTCCGCGAATGCACCACGCAAGAAGAAGTGGACGCGGTCTTCGCACAGTCGCGCGACGCGTGGGATGCGGCCGGCCACGGCGCGAACCTGACCACCGACAAAGAAGGCGCGTGGCGCCGGATCCAGACCGTCAGCGGCCTGGACACGGCGACCGGGCACGTCGTGGACGTCGGCAACCCGAACAACGGATTCGGCGACTGCCTGCTGCGACGGAACCCCGGCGTCCGCCTCGTCACCGGTGTCGACCACCGCAGGGATCCGGCGGTCATGCTCGGCGAGCGGCTGCACTTCGCCCACCAGGAGGACCGGGCCCGCATTCCGCTGGCGGACGCCAGTGCCGACATCGTGGCCTTCCGGGTGGCGCTGCACCACATGACCAAGGGCATCCAGGAAGCACTGCTCGCGGAAGCCGCGCGCGTACTGCGGCCGGGCGGCGAAATCCTCATCCTGGAGGACTCCTGGGCCGACACCCCGGGATTCACGGACAACTCACTGACCATCAAGTTCCGCACCCTCGACGAGGCCGACAAACTCGCCGCACTGTCGCTGTTCGACGTGTCGGGCTGCCTGACGAAGCACGAGACCGTGGCATACCCGTTGTCGTACCGGTCGGCGGCCGACTGGGAGAATCTGCTGACCGGCGTCGGCGCAAGTTCGATAGACACCGCGTACTGGGGCTTCTCGGTTTTCACCGTGTACGCCGCGCCGCTGGCCGTCATCCGGGCGACGATAGCGTGACGGCCCCGGACGCCGCGGTGTGATCCCCGTGTTCCCCCGGGCCCCGGCCCGGAATTCGTTCGGCATCGGGTCGTACACCTGCGCTATGACCGCCGCCCGGAAGGAAACCGTACGTGCTCGATACGGAACTGATGACCTACCTGCGTGAGCGACTGCCCGCATACATGGTGCCGTCGGCGATAGTCGTGCTGGACGCCCTGCCGCGGACCCCCAACGACAAGGTCGACCTCAACGCGCTGCCGGCGGTGGCGGTGCGGCCCGGCATGGACGGCGCGCCGCGCGACGACCTGGAACGCGAAATCGCCGACGCCATGCGGCAGGTACTCGAACTCGACGAAGTCGGCATCCACGACGACTTCTTCGACCTGGACGGCAATTCGCTCCAGGTCATCCGGCTGGTTTCGCACATTCAGCGCTCGCACGGCGTCGGAATTCCGGCCGAGGACGTGTTCGAGCACCCGACGGTCGCGACGCTCGCCGCGCGGGTGCGCGCCGAGCTGGACGCGAACGGGGAGCGCCCATGACGCCGCAGCAGGAACCGGCGGCCGGGAGCGTACTCGACCTGGTGGTCGACGCGATCGGCCGGCATCCCGACGTACCCGTGGCGCACAGCGGCGGGAGCCTCACCTTCGCGGAGATCGGCCGGCACGCGGGCCGGCTGGCCCGGACGCTGGCGAGCCACGGGGTGTCACCGGGCAGCATCGTCGCCATCCACCGGGACCGGTCGGTGGAGTTGTTGATCGCCATGCTGGCGAGCTGGCAGCTCGGTGCCGCGTACGTTCCCGTCGACCCGAACTACCCCCGCCGCAGGGTCGGGTTCGTCCTCCGCGACGCCGGGGCACAGGTGATCGTCACGGCGCCGGGCACGCCGGAGGAGACGTTCGACGGGCTCGGCGTGCCGGTGGTCGTCTTCGAGGCCGCCGGCGACGCCGCGGAGGGCCCGCCGCTGACCGCCCGGAGCGAAGGCAGCGGAGAGGACGCGGCGTACGTCCTGTACACGTCCGGCTCCACGGGCGACCCCAAGGGCGCGAGCGTGCCGCACCGCGCGGTGGTGAACCTCCTCCACTCCATGGCCCGGGAGCCCGGCGTGACCGGCGAGGACGCCGTCCTCGCGCTCGCCAGCCCGTCCTTCGACATGTCCGTGCCGGAGCTGCTGCTGCCGCTCACCACCGGTGCGCGCCTGGTCATCGCCTCGACCGCGGACGCGCGCGACCCACGGCGCCTCCTCGACCTGGTCACGGCACAAGGCGTCACGGTGATGGCGGCGACGCCGACGTCGTGGAGCGGGTTCCTCTCCGCCGCGCCGGACAGCCTGCGCCTGCGCCTCGCGCTGAGCGCCGGGGAGCCGCTCGCCCGTCCGCTGGCGAACGCGCTGTGCCGCGTGGCGGGCGAGGTCTGGAACATGTACGGCCTGACGGAGATGGCCGTCTACTCGCTGATCACCCGGGTGCCTCCGGCGGCGGACGGCGTGCCCGTACCCGTCGGCCGCCCCATCGACAACACGACGGCCTGGGTGCTCGGCGACGACCTCCGCGTGCTGCCGGCCGGCGAGGTCGGCGAGCTGTACCTCGGCGGCGCCGGCCTGGCACTGGGGTACCGCGGCCGGCCCGACCTGACCGGGCAGCGATTCGTCTCCGGCCCGCCGGAGACGGGCGGAGAGCGCCTCTACCGCACGGGCGACCTCGTCCGGCTGGGCGCCGACGGGTGCTTCGAGTTCCTCGGCCGGGCCGACACGCAGATCAAGATCCGCGGCCACCGGATCGAGGTCGAGGAGATCGCCGCCGTGCTGCGCCGCCACCCCGGGGTGCGGGACGCGGTGGTCGTGGCGAAGGACGACGGGTCGGGCAACCGTCGGCTGGTGGCCTACGTGGTGCCCGGCAGCGGCAGTTGAGCAGTTGAGCAGTGGAACGTTTACCGACAACCGAGGTGTTCACGATGGTGTCGCACGCCGATCTGACCGACGAGTACAACCGGCGGGCCGCGGCCGACAGCCGGCTGCTCAGATGCGTACGGGACCTCGACCCCGCCGAGCCCGCCGCGCACTACGCCGACGACGCCATCGCGCGCCCCGTGTTCGCCCGGCTCGACAGCCTGCGGAGCCTGACCGCCGACATCCGGGCGACGATCGCGGTCATGGACGACCTGCCCGGCCGCTGCTTCGGTGGCAGCGTCGAGGAGTACCTGAGGGCGCAGGGCTACGACGGCGATCTGCTGGCCGCGATGCTCGCCGGGATCGTCGGCTCCGGGACGCCCGAAGGCCCGTGGGACTCCGGCGTCAGCATCGACTACGGCCGCGCCGACGTGTTCCGCACGCCGGACGGCTACCGGGTGCTGGAGCTGAACATGGGCAGCGTGCTCGGAGGCCGGCTGACGACGACGCTGAACGGCGCGCTGCTGCGGACGTCCGCGTTCGGCCGGTTCGCCGAGGAGTTCGGGCTCACCTGGGCCGACCCGATGCGGGGCCTCGCGGACGACCTGCTCGCCGCGGGCCGTACGACGGCCGGGGCCGACTCCCCGGTCGTCGCGATCGTCGAGGAGTCGGGCTCCGAGCACAGCGCCCGCCGGCTCATGCCCGCGCTCCGCTCCCGGGGCGTCGACGCGATCCACGGCGAACTCGGCGACCTCGGCTTCGCCGACGGCAAGGCCACCCTGCGGGGCCGCCCGGTCGACGTCGTGCTGCGCATGTTCTTCGTACGCCACATCCCGCTGGAACCGCAGGGCATGGCCAAGCTGCGGGCCCTGGTGGAGGCCCACCGGAGCGGCCGCACGGCGCTGTTCACCCCGTTCGACCCGGAGATCCACGACAGCAAGGCGGCGCTCGGCCTGCTCTTCGAGCCCGCGGTACGGGCGAAGCTGTCCAGCGCCGAGATCGCCTGCATCGACCGGATCGTGCCGTGGACCCGGCTGCTCGGACCGGCGTTCCGCACCGTCCCGCACAACGACCGCGCCGTCCTGCTGAAGGAGTGCCTCTCCCGGCGTACGGAACTCGTGCTCAAGCCCGCCAGCCTGTACGCCAGCCAGGGCGTCGTCATCGGCGACCAGGTCGGCGAGTCGGAGTGGCGGACCGTGCTCGAATCACCGTCGCGCCCCGACTACGTGGTGCAGGAGCGGGTCCGCCCGCTCCCCGAGACGGTGATCGACCCGGAGACGGCGGAACCGGACGACTGGACCGTGCTGTGGCAGGTCTTCTTCGGCGCCGCCGGACACAGCGGCTCCTCCGTACGCGGCCGCCCGCTCTCGCAGTCGGGCCCCCTCGGCGGCAACGAGCACACCAGGACCGGCTGTGCCTTCTTCTGCTGACCCGGCCCGCCGCCCGCCGGGAGGTGCCGGATGAAACCGCCCGCCGGCATCTCCCCCGTGATCCTGCTCCGCTCGATGTTCAGCGGCGTCTCCACCGGCCTGTACCTGACCGGCAGCGCGGTGTTCTTCACCGAGTACATCGGCCTCTCACCGGGGCGCGTCGGCCTGGGGATCTCGATCGCCTGGCTCATCAGCACCGCGACGATGATGCCGTTCGGCATGCTGGCCGACCGCTTCGGCGGCCGCCGCGTCTGGCTGGTCGGCGCCACGGCCGGCGCCCTGGCCTTCCTCCTCTACCCCCTCGCCCACACGTACTGGCAGTTCCAGCTCGTCGTCATCCTCGAACTGCTGGTCAGCGGGCTCGGCAGCGCCGGCGCCGGCCGCTACTTCGGCGACCTCTTCCCGGCGGGCGACCGGGCGCGCGGAAGGGCGTACCTGCGGACCACGTCCAACATCGGCATGGCCGTGGGCGCGGCCATCGCCGGCGTGGCCATCTCGCTGGAATCCCGCTCCGGCTACCTGGCGATCGTCCTCGCCGCCGCCGCCGTCACCGCGATCGAGGCAGGGCTCATCGCCTGGGCGGTGCCCCATGTCGACCACCCGCACCGCCCGGCCGAACGGGCCGCCCGCCGCCGGCCGGTGGCCATACGCGACCGGTCCTTCGTGGCCCTCGCCGTGCTCAACGGCGTCTACAACCTCCACGGACCGGTCCTGTCGGTCCTGCTGCCGCTGTGGATCGTCTCGCAGACCGACGGGCCGACATGGCTGGTGGCCGGCACCATGCTGACGAACATGGGCCTGTGCGTCCTGTTCCAGATCCGGGCGAGCCGCGGCGTGGAGACGCCGGGCAACGGCGCGCGGGCGTGGGCCCGGGCCGGCGTCGCCCTGGTCGTCTGCTGCGTCGCCTTCGCCGTGTCCGGCACCACCGAAGGGCTGGCCACCGGCGCCGCCCTGGCCGTGGGCATCGTCGCGCTGACCGCCGGCGAACTCCTGACGTCCGCGGGGACCTGGGCCATCCGCTACGGGCTGGCGCCGGAGAGCCGGCGCGGGGAGTACGTCGCGGTGTTCGGGCTCGGCGGGCAGCTGAGCTGGATCGCCGGCCCGGCCGCGCTCTCGTTCCTGGTGGTGACCGGCGGGCCGCCCGGCTGGCTCGTGCTGGCGGGCGTGTTCGCCGCCGCGGCGGCGGTCACCGGCCCGATGGTCGCCTGGGCGTCGCGTACGGACCGGGAGGAGGCCGAGCGGCCCGAGCCGTCCGTTCACCCCGCCTGACCCCCTCCCGCTCTTCGCCTGACAGGAAGTCGTGTTGAGCAACACACCGGATCTCGGCCCCGTGCCCCGGCGCCTCACCGTCGAGACGGAGCAGGTGCGCTCCCTCATCGGGCAGCAGCTGCCCCAGTGGGCCGGGCTCCCGGTCCGCCCCGTCGCCAGTGGCGGCTGGGACAACCGGACCTTCCACCTCGGCGCCGACATGCTGGTGCGGCTGCCCAGTGCGGCCGAGTACGCGCAGGCGGTCGACAAGGAGCACCGGTGGCTGCCGGAGTTCGCCCCCCGGCTCCCGCTGCCGATCCCCGTACCGCTGGCGAAGGGCGAACCCGGCGCGGGCTACCCGTACGCCTGGTCGGTCTACCGGTGGCTCGACGGCGAGCCGGCCCGCGCGGACCGCATCGCCGACCCCGTCC
>NZ_JACBXC010000002.1 GCF_013870535.1 Streptomyces phytophilus
CTCTGGGTCCGCGGCCGCGTCGACCTGCGGCTGTGGGCGCTGCGGTCCGTCGCCGTAGTCGGCGCCCGCGCCTGCACCGAATACGGCGCGCACGTCGCGGGGACCCTCGCCGCCGGCCTCGCCCACGCCGGATGGGCCGTCGTCTCCGGCGCCGCCTACGGCATCGACGCCGCCGCACACCGCGGCGCGCTCGCCGCCACCGGAGCCACCGTCGGCGTGCTGGCCTGCGGCGTCGACCGGGTCTACCCGCCCGGCCACACCGAGCTCCTCGGCCGCGTCGCCGAGCAGGGCCTGATCGTCGCCGAACTCGCCCCCGGCGACCACCCCACCAGGTCGCGGTTCCTCCTGCGCAACCGCGTCATGGCCGCACTCACCCGCGGCACCGTCGTCGTCGAAGCCGAGCGCCGCAGCGGCTCCCTCGTCACCGCCCGCTGGGCACAGCGCCTCGGCCGCCCGACCATGGCCGTCCCCGCGCCGGTTTCTCCGGGTTCCATTAGATTCCGGATGGAGTTGGTCTGACTGTGCAGCGTGACAAGAAGTTGGCTGAGCGGACGCGCAGCCGTGGAGGTGGCGAACCTGATACCCCTGTGGAGGGTTTTGGTCTGCCTAGTGGGGGGACCTCTGCTCCTCAGGGTCCTCGTCGAGGCGGGGTGGGGCTGGAGGGTTGGGCTCGTCGGGCTTGTGCGCTGGTGGTGGCTGGGGTGGCGGCGTACGCCTCGTACGTACATCAGCATGAGTTCGCGCTGCAGGGCGGAGCCGATGCGACCGGTGCTGCGCTGTGGCCGCTGTCCGTGGACGGTCTGCTGTTGCTGGCCACGGCAGGTCTATTGAATCCGTCTGACAGTGGGAGTGGTCGTCGTGGGCGGGTGGTAGCTTCGCTGGCTTTCGGGCTGGGCATTGCGGTCTCCCTGGCCGCCAATGTCGCCGCGGCGCCGTCCCTGGCGTGGCGGCCGGTGCTCGTGGCTGGCTGGCCACCGGTCGCGCTGTTGCTGGCGGTCGAACTGCTCGTCCACCGCCCAGCAAGGCCGGTTGCTGTGCATAGGCCTGGCGATGGTGCGTGGTCGAAGACGCGCCATGGCCGCCAGCCCGGGCCGGATGACGCACCATCCGTACGGAGGGCGGCACGTCCTGTACGGGGGGAGGATCGACCAAGCGGTAGCGAGGAGACCTCACTGTTGCAGCGCGCTCGTGAGGCCGATGCACGGCATCGGGAGCGTTATCAGCGTCCGATCTCGGCCGAGACGCTGCGTGTGCAGCTAGGGATCGGTGCAACGCGATCCCGGGAGCTAGTCTCCCTCGTACGAGCCGACCAGAATGGCCGCCGGGGTGCGGATCCTTCATAGGCTCTTCGTCGCCTTCATGGCCGGACCCCGTCGGTCGCACGGAGCACAGGCGGCTACCTCACCCACAGCAGTCCTTCATGCTCTGCTGCTCCGGATTCCGTTCGTTATGTAGCCGTTGTTACTGGTCTCGCTCGTGACCTAGATGCGCCTTCTCATGACGTGCCAGGGAATCACGATCGGCGAGGTCGTTGCCCTCTTCGGGATGCCGAAGACCTCGGAGCCAGGAGGGTGCTCCGCGGATGTTCTGAGGATCTGGGCTGCCCACTCAGGGGTGGGCCACTGTGTGTCGCTGTCCCAGCGGATCCACGCGAGGTTGATGCCAACAAGATCCACGGTGGCGAGGTCGGCGCGTGCTGTACGCCGCACGTCGCGGGTAGGCCGGCCCGGAAGAGTGCGGCGCGTTCCGCGAGGCGTGGAAGAGCGTCTGACGACGGCACGAGTATGAACCCGGCGCCAGCCGAGCCCGGCCCTCCTGCTGTCTTGGACGTCCCCGGCTGGCCACCGTCGACCGCGAACTATGGGCACAACTATCGGATAAATATGGGGGTTGTCGGTGGCGCACGGCAGAATGGACGCCGTGACAACGCCCGACGTTCGAGGGCTGGAGCAGCTTGAGCGCGCAGTCCTGGACGATTCCACTTCGCTGGCTTCCGCTCTGCGGCGCTTCATCATGCTGGCTGGCTATGCCCACCACGACGAACTCCGCTCGTGGGCCCTCAAAGAGCTTGAGGGGTACGCGTCGACCGATGAGCTGCCCCCGTACCGACAGGTGCCGGCCGCTCTCGAAGTTGCGTGGGATCTGAACCTCCCCGGCCGGATCATCACGGGCCAGACCCGCCGGATCAGCCCTAGCGATCTGCCCCAGCCCGCGCGTGATCGCGGCATCGGGGAGAGCGCACCGATCCGGCAGGGAGTTCGAGAGCTGGCAGCGATAGTCGCTTCCAGCGAGAAGGGCGTGCGGTTGAGCCCTCCAGGCGCAGCTGAGTACGCCACGTTGATGACTCGGCATCAGCACCAGCAAGGTCAATGGGCTATTGACTGCACATCCCTGCACTGGGACCTCTCCGTCCCAAGCATCGAGGGCGTCCTCGATCACATCAGAACCCGTCTGACCCAGTTCGTCGCGGAAGTGAGAACCTCTATGCCATCCGGCCAGCAAGACCCGAACTCCGACCAGATCGAATCGGCCGCGCAGCAGGCCCTCAACATCACCACGGGCGACGGCTCCACGGTGAGCATCACCGCAGCGAACGCCAAAGCCGACCACGGCGGCACTGCGAGCGCTAGCACCAACGAACCCACGCCCCCGGCGCCTCAGCCCTGGTGGCATCGCACCTCGGTCATCTGGGGCGCGATCGCAGCGCTGGGAACAATCGCCGGTGTCATCACCACCGTGGCTATCAGATGAGACGTCGCCGAAGCCGCCTTGACCGGCTGGAGCGAGATGTCCTCAACGAGAGCCGCTCGCTCGCCCCGGTTCTCCGCCAGGTGATCGCCCTGGGCGGGCATGCTCACTCCGAGCCGCTGCGAACCTGGGCGTTGAGAGAGCTCCAGGGATACGAGGGCACAGACACGCCGATCCCCGACTACCGCAGGCTCTCGGCACCCCTGCTGATGGACGGCACCGCCGGGATGTACCAGTTCCGCGGACTGCAGGTCAGCATGTTCGATCTACCGGACTTCGCCCGCGACGACCTTGGCGCCGAACTCCGACTCGGCCAGGGCGTAGGACAGATCGAATCCCTACTCGCCCGGCACCCTGATGAGGCCGTGAAGCTCGGTCCGCCCCTGGCCGCCGAGCTGGCCGTGTTCATGAGCCAGAGCTCCACTAGGCAGGTGCACAGGCTGTACTGGGCCGTCCACCCATCAGCACTGGAAGGGGTCCTCGATCAGGTCCGTACCCGGCTGGTCCAACTGGTCGGGGAACTACGGGCCGCGATGCTGAAGGGCCAGCAGGACCCGACACCGGAGCAGGTAGCCCAAGCCCTCCAGAGCATCAGCATCGTCGCCGGCGACAACTCCTCCGTGACCGTCACCGCCCCCGTCGCGGTTACCCACGGACGCGGCTCAGCGCAAGCTAGCATCGCCGAAACGACGCGGCGTCCGGTGCTCCGGCGATTGCCGATCGTGTGGACCAGCGTGGCCGCCGTCATGGCGGCCATCGCACTAACTGCCTGGATTACCTGGATCTGACCCTCGTGGGATAGGCCTCCGACTCCGGGAGAGCTTGCCGTGCCGCTGAGCCGATGCTGCGCAGCACGTTGGCCATCCGCGCCTGCGGGGAGCACCGTGGCGGGTCCTGCCGGGCGGCGGCGATCAGCGGAACAGCCCCGCGCCTGCGGAGAGCACCGTGCACTGGTCGGCCTTGATGTGGCCACTGCCGGAACAGCCCCGCAGCCGCGGGGAGCACCTGGTCGCCGCCCCGGCGAGCGCCCCAATGCCCGGAACAGCCCCGCGCCTGCGGGGGCACTGGGGAGGACCGTTGACGCTCTACGTGTTCGGCGGATCAGCCCCGCGCCTGCGGGGAGCACTTGCGGGCAGCGTCCGCGGTGATGCCGAACGGCGGAACAGCCCCGCGCCCGCGGGGAGCACCGTGTCGTAGTGGTCGAGCACGGCCTGTTCGCCGGAACAGCCCCGCGCCTGCGGGGAGCACCGCTACCGCCGTGCGCTCTGCAACCGGGGCGTCGGATCAACCCCGCGCCCGCGGGGAGCACACCATCCCGATGCCGATGATCCCCATCGCGACCGGAACAGCCCCGCCCCTGCGGGGAGCACCCGACGACCAGCACCCACAGCGCCAGCCGGATCGGATCAGCCCGCGCCTGCGGGGAGCACCCACGGGCCGCGAACGGCTACGCAAGCTACAGTGGATCAGCCCCGCACCTGCAGGGAGCACGATCGACGTGCCGATTGTGGCTGAGCGTTCGACGGATCAGCCCCGCACCTGCGGGGAGCACGATCCGCTGGAGCAAAGAGGACGACCCGATGGGCGGATCAGCCCCGCGCCTGCGGGGAGCACGTCCGCGGCCTCCTACCGCGCGGCACGAACGGGGGAACAGCCCCGCGCCTGCGGGGAGCACCGGCTGATGGGCATTGAGGTGGGGGCGGAGTTCGGAACAGCCCCGCGCCTGCGGGGAGCACTCGTCCCACTCCTCGCGGCGGACGGTCGGCGGCGGAACAGCCCCGCGCCTGCGGGGAGCACCTATCAAGGGGGTTGGCCATGCTCTCCGTCCGCGGAACAGCCCCGCGCCTGCGGGGAGCACTCGGAGGGGAGATCCTTCTCCAGCTCCTTGACCGGAACAGCCCCGCGCCTGCGGGGAGCACCAATTCGCGCTCGACGGAGGCACGAACGACCTCGGAACAGCCCCGCGCCTGCGGGGAGCACTCTCCGTCGCCCAGCTGCTCCAGGATCTTGTCCGGAACAGCCCCGCGCCTGCGGGGAGCACCCGTTCTTGGCGGCGCGCAGGTCCTGCTCCGCCGGAACAGCCCCGCGCCTGCGGGGAGCACCGCGGCGCGGCCTTGCGGGCAGACGCCTGCCGCGGAACAGCCCCGCGCCTGCGGGGAGCACTCGAACACGATCGAACTTCCCACAGGGGTCTCCGGAACAGCCCCGCGCCTGCGGGGAGCACGCGCTGCACCTGCGCAGCGAGCGCGTCGCGGGCGGAACAGCCCCGCGCCTGCGGGGAGCACACGACGATCGTGCCGATGGCCTCGAACACGGGCGGAACAGCCCCGCGCCTGCGGGGAGCACGGTCCTGCGGCTCGATGGCCGGCTGCGGTGCGCGGAACAGCCCCGCGCCTGCGGGGAGCACTGGCAGGCGACGAGTGCCACCGTCATGGAGGGCGGAACAGCCCCGCGCCTGCGGGGAGCACCCCCCGAGATGCGACGGCAGCAGGTGAGCCGACGGAACAGCCCCGCGCCTGCGGGGAGCACGCATGTTCCTCCTCATCTGCCCTTCGCGAGGGCGGAACAGCCCCGCGCCTGCGGGGAGCACCGTCCCGTCCTCGAACTGCATGCGCGGGTCCGCGGAACAGCCCCGCGCCTGCGGGGAGCACGGCCGAGACCGCGCCCTCAGCCTGGATCTCAGCGGAACAGCCCCGCGCCTGCGGGGAGCACCTGATCCCGGCCGTGATCCGCAAGCTCCCCGGCGGAACAGCCCCGCGCCTGCGGGGAGCACAGATACCCCGGAGTGGTCGAGAAGCAACAAGCCGGAACAGCCCCGCGCCTGCGGGGAGCACCGCACCGCCATCCCCGGAGGACAGCACACCGCCGGAACAGCCCCGCGCCTGCGGGGAGCACGCGCAGGTGAAGATCACCCATCCTCTGAGCGTCGGAACAGCCCCGCGCCTGCGGGGAGCACGGGCTCCACTTCGACCAGCGCGTGCCCTACGACGGAACAGCCCCGCGCCTGCGGGGAGCACAACATGTCCGCCACCGTGATCTCCCCCATCAACGGAACAGCCCCGCGCCTGCGGGGAGCACCCGGTGCCCGCCCCCGCCACTATCACCGCGCGCGGAACAGCCCCGCGCCTGCGGGGAGCACCCTCCAGCCGGCGGAAGTGCAGCTCGTGCGCGGGGAACAGCCCCGCGCCTGCGGGGAGCACGCAGATCCGGGCCCTGGTAGCCCTGCTCGTCCTGGAACAGCCCCGCGCCTGCGGGGAGCACGAGGCGTGCGTGCACCCGTCGGGAGGGAGGGACGGAACAGCCCCGCGCCTGCGGGGAGCACGCGATGGATCCCGGGCTGCTGTCGACGGGCCTCGGAACAGCCCCGCGCCTGCGGGGAGCACACCATAGGATGTCAATGTGAGGGGTGCCATACCGGAACAGCCCCGCGCCTGCGGGGAGCACCCTTCCTGACCTGGGGCTCAATCAGCGCTTTGCACTTCCTTTACCAACTTGATCGTGGCCATGGCCCGATGGTACGCATCTCGGTCAAGATCTGTGCTTCCGGCCTCGTTGTCAGTGGCTCGTGGTCCGATATGAGGAACGGGAAGTCGGCATGTCGGATCCGCGGGAGAAGCGCTTGTGATGTCGCGTGGCACGATCTTGGAGCTGGAGGAGCGGCTCTGGGGGAAGTTCAAGGGGCTCGATGAGCCCTACCCCCTGATCTGGCACATGCTGGACACCGCCGCCGCGGTGGAGGTTCTGTGGAGCACGTTCCTGTCGCCTGGGCAGCGTGGCGCGATCACTCGGGGACTGGGGCTGGGATCCGACGAGGATGGGGCGGGGAGCGTGGTTGCCTTCTGGGCGGCGCTCCATGACATCGGGAAGATCTCGGTGCAGTTTCAGAGCCAGGCGGAACGCGCATGGCAGCAGCTCCCGGCCTCGTTGCGGGGAGATCGTGGGGAGTCGAACGGGCACCGGGCCGGGCATGCCGGGGCTGGGATGGAGTCGGTTGTTGACGCGCTGGCTGGGCTGGGCGACATCCGCCCCAACGGTGTCACGGCGTCTTTGCCGGTGGGGCGTCTCGCGCAGATCGTGGGTGGGCATCATGGCCGGTACGCGAGCCTGGAGTCGGGGCGCCTGGGTAATCGGCATTTTCTGGAGGTATTCGGCGGGTCGGCGTGGTCGCAGGAGCGGAGGCGTCACGCGGGGAAGGCACATGCGCTCCTCGGTGCTCCCGCGATGCCGCCGGAGTGCTCCGTGCCTTGCGCGGTGCTGATCACGGGCCTGGTGATCCTTGCCGACTGGCTCGTCAGCCAGGAGCATTACCTGCGCCGGCGGCAGGGTGTCCAGCGCACCGGTGGCGACCTGACCCTGGGGGAGCACCTGGCTTACGCGCGGCGCCATGTCCCGCACCTCGTGGAGGAGGCTGGGCTTCTTCCCGCGCTGCGCGCCGAGTTGAGCTTCGCCCAGGCGCTGGATCTGCCGGGTCCGAATCCGCTTCAGCAGTCTGTGATCGAAGAACTGCCGCGAGCGGCATTCTCCGGTCCGGGGATTCTTGTGGTCACGGCGGCCACGGGGGACGGGAAGACGGAGACGGGTTGGGAGGCGGAACGTGTCCTGTCGGCCGTCGGCGGGGCGCATGGGTTCGTGCATCTGCTGCCGACGACGGCAACGAGTGATCACCTCTACACGCGCACGGCTCCCTACGTGCGCCGGCAGACTCCGGGCAGCCGGGCGTCGGTCACGCTGACGCACAGCATGGCGTGGCTGAACGCCGCGTACACGGGGGACGACGAGGCGGCGGCGCCGCGGGAGTGTCCGGTCCTGACGCAGGGCGGGGGCTCGCAGGCGCCGAAGCGGTGGCTGCACGGTGCGAAGCGGGCGCTGCTGGCGCAGTTCGCAGTCGGCACGGTCGACCAGGCGCTGATGGCGGTCCTGCCGGTGCGGCATAACGCGTTACGGATGCTGGCCCTGTCCGGCAAGACGGTCATTGTCGACGAGGCGCACGCCTACGACCCGTATATGCAGGTGCTGCTCGGTCGGCTGGTGAACTGGCTTGCGGCGTACGGCTGCTCGGTGATCCTGCTGTCGGCGACGCTGCCGCGCTCCGTCGGTGACCGTCTGGTCAAGGAGTACCTCAACGGAGCCGGGCGCAGCCTGCGCGAGATGAAGAAGAACAAGGCCGCCTTCCCCGTTCCCTATCCGGGCTGGCTCTTCGCCCCGGCCGACGGCGGCGCCGTCACGGTTATCTCCGAGGCGCAGCACCGTGCGCAGGCCGCCGAGCGCAACTGCGAACTCCAGGTGGAACAGCGCAGGGTGCGGCATTCCGCGCCCGTCATCCCCAGGGAAGGCGAACAGCCGCCGGAGCCGAGTCTGCGCGTTCGCGTCCTTCAGGAGGTGCTGGACCCCGTGCTGTCCGAGGCGGGCGGGGTGGCGCTGGTGGTGTGCACGACGGTCGACGACGCACAGGCCACCTACGGCCGTCTGCGGCGCCGGATGATCGAGCGGGGTCTCGATCCGGCTGAGATCACGCTGCTGCATGCGCGTCTGCCCGCCGAGATACGCGAGGAACGCTCCGGCTTGCTCACCGCCCGTCTCGGGCGCGCCGGGGAACGGCCGCACCGGCAGATCGTGGTAGCGACACAGGTGATCGAGCAGTCCCTTGATCTTGATGCGGACCTCGTCGTCAGCGACCTGGCGCCCATTGCGCAGTTGCTCCAGCGGGCGGGGCGGTGCTGGCGGCACGAGAAGTGGTGGCGGGAGAAGGGCCGGCCCGGCGGTCGTGCCCGGCCGGGCTGGGCTGCAGGTCCGCGGCTGGTGGTGCTGGATCCGCTGCTGGACGGCGGCAAGGTGCCGGCGCACTGGGGCGAGGTCTACCCGGAGGCGCTGCTGGCACAGACGTCGGCGCTGCTGGCGCCGGGGCAGGTGACGTTCCAGGTCCCGCAGGATGTTCCCGGGTTGGTCGAAGACGTCCATGGCGACCGCGATGGCCGCTATGACTGGGATTCTCCGCACCACTCGGGTGCATGGCTGGACCACAAGGGCAAGACGCTGGCGATGGAGCAGGCGGGACGGATGGCCGCGGTACCGCGCCCCTGGTACGTTCGAGCGCTTGAGGAACTGCACCAGTACGACGTCCCCGACGACGAGCGTGTCATCTCCACCCGGCTGGGGGCCGATTCAGTGCGCGTGCTGTGCGTGTACGAACAGCCCTCCGGGGCGCTCACCCTCGATGTCGACGGCCGGCTGCCTCTGCCGGAGGCCGCTGCCGGTGCACGGATGCGGATCGGCGACGTCCGGTCCGTGATGCGTCGCACCATCCCCGTCGCCGCCGACTGGTTCGACGCCGATACCCGCGATCAGGCCACTCCGTGCGGCTGGTCGGACTATGCGGCGCTCAAGGATCTCGTGTTGCTCCGCCTCCCCGTGGCCGCCGGCGCCGTCGGCGACATCACAGTGAAGGGCCGTTTCCTGACCTTGGACAAGGAGTTGGGGCTGGTGCGGCGATGACCGGCTCCAGGGGATGTTCCGGAACTGGGCCGCTGAATTTCGAGGAGGATACCGGTGTCGATGCCGCGCTTTGACCTGCGAGACGAGCCGTGGATCCCGGTGCGGTTCCGTGCCGGACAAGCCGATATGGCTCCGGTCTTGCCGTCTGCTGTCGGTTTGCGGGATCTCTTCCTGCGGGCGC
Organism: Streptomyces phytophilus; assembly: GCF_013870535.1. Lineage (GTDB taxonomy): Bacteria > Actinomycetota > Actinomycetes > Streptomycetales > Streptomycetaceae > Streptomyces > Streptomyces phytophilus. The sequence continues at coordinate 9,422 of NZ_JACBXC010000002.1, forward strand.
ATGAGATCGAGGACATCGAGCTGCCGGTGCCGCCGGCCGCGGCGGGGCTGTTGCGGATGCTGTACGCCATGGCGGCGCACATCGCGCGCGACGGACAGACACCCCTGGCTGATGAGGAGTTGGCGGAGTTCCCGTCGGCGTGGCTGCAGGCACGCAACCGGGTCCTGGCGCGAGGGAGTTTCGACCCGGACAGCGTGCATGCCTACTTCGATGAGCCCTCGCGGGCGGATTGCTTCGATCTCTTCCACCCCGAGCGGCCGTTCCTCCAGGACCCGCGGCTGCGGCAGGAGTGCACGGACGTGAAGGGGGAGCCGAAGCCGTCCGGGGTGAACAAGCTGGCTTTTGGTCGCCCCACCGGTGCCAACGGGGCAGTGCTGTTCGGGCACTTCAGCGACCTGGAACCGGTCCCGATCCCTGCGGTCGAGGCGGTGCACTATCTGATCGGGCAGTTGTACTTCGGTGCGCCGGGGCGCTGCACGACACGTCGCCTGGTGGGCATGGAAGCGGCGGTGAGCAAGGCGGGCCCGTTGCGGGCGGCGGTGTCTTTCCATCCGTGGGGGTTTGAGCTGTTCACCAGTCTGGTCCTGGGTATCCCTTCGTGCCCGGATCCGGAGCTGCTCGGGGAGGATGATGCCGCCGCGTGGGAGGAGGAGTTGCTGCCTCCGGCCGGCCCGCTGCCGAGCATGTCCTGGCCGGGGCGGCTGCTGACCGGACGGGCCCGGCACGCGGTGCTTCTGGTGCCCTCGTCCGACGGTTCGTCGGTGACGGACGCGTACGTGACCTGGTCCAGTGATCAGCCAGCCTCGGGTGAGGAGGACCCGTATCTCGTCTACGACGGGCGGCCGAACCGCGAGGGTGAGTTCGTTGCGAGGCAGGCCGATGTCACCCGCGCCGTGTGGCGTGATCTGGATGCGCTGCTGCGCAGGGGCCGGGGCCGGCCCGATTTCCGGCAGCCCTTGATCTTCGCGGATCTCGTCGAGGTGTCACCGCAGTTGCGCGACCAGGTGCGTGTGCGGGTGTACGGGTTCGACCAGGACAAGGCCCAGCAGAAGGACACCTCCTGGTACGTGGCGACCACCCCGCCGGTCCTCGGGTGGCTGGAGGAGGTGGACGCTCGGCAGGCCGTGCGGATCACCCAGTTCCGGGAGGCGGCCGAGGACCTTGGGCGCGCGCTGTCGTACGCGGCTGTGCTCGCCTGGGCGACAGCCACGCAAATGCCCGACGACAAGGGCAAGTACAAGATCGACAGGCGGCGCCCCGGGCCCTGGCAGGCAACGGCCCTGACACGGTACTGGTCCGAGGCCGAGCGGCTCTTCTGGACCGGCATCGAAACCGGGCAGGACGCGGCCTGCGTGCGCGGTGACTTCACGCGGGCTGCCGAGGAGGCGCTGCGGGCCGCTGCGGGAACGGCCCACGCCGACCTCCACGTCGCTCGCGGCCTGCACCTGGCCCGCCGCAGCATCCGCAAGGCCGGAAGAACCGGAAGGACCGTGCAACTGCCTGGCGATTTCCCTGACCGAGGAAGCGAGACCGATTGATGCCCCCCGATCATGCCAACGCCTCACCCGACATGGCGACTCCTCCTGCCCCGTGGTCGGCTCCCCGCTTCGTACGCCAGGTGTCGATCTTGTGCATGAATGACACCAGGACGCGCGCGGATCTGCGGCGCGGGCTCGGCCGCCCGGTCGAGCAGTCCCACCAGGCCCACCGCCACCTGGTCCGGTTGCTGGACGATGACCCGCACCCCGCACTGCGGCAGGCCGCCTACGCCGTCGCCGCACTGATCGCCGCCAGGCCCGTCCGAAGACAGGACCGTGAGGACAGCGACACCACCGAGACTACGGAAACCGAGACCGCCGACCCCGGCGCCTCCGAAGCAGGTGCCGAGGCGGCCGGCCCGGGCGATGCCGCCACCCCGCCCGAGGTATCCGAGGCAGGGGGGTTGTCCGGGACTGAGGCCGCGCGCCGGTACCGCAGCGACAACCTCGGCGCGCACTTGGCCGCTGGGGTGAACGAGGGCGCTCTCGCTCCCGGTAGTGCCGAGGCGGAACTGCATCTGTATGCCCGGCAGAGTGCGGCCACCATCATCCACCGGCTTCCCTGCCTCATCCGTAACCTGACCAGCCAGGGCGTCGCTATCCACTGGCCCGTTCTCCTGGATGACCTGCGGTACTGGGACAGCCGGCGGGACGTGATCGCCACCCGGTGGTTCGACAGCTACTTCCGCACCCTCGACTTCTCCGAGCCTTCCGAGTCCTCCGAAACTGCCGTCGACAAGCGCGAGACCCCCAAGGAGCCGTGATGCCCCTCTTCCTGGACCTGCACGCCGTGCAGAGTGTGCCCGTAGCCAACCTCAACCGTGACGACCTGGGCTCGCCCAAGTCCGTCCGCTACGGCAACGCCAACCGGATCCGGGTCTCCAGCCAGTCCTGGAAGCGCGTGATCCGCCACGGCGTCGAGGAGGACCTGGGTGAGCGGGCCCGCCGTTCCCGTCTCGTGCCCCGGAAGGTCGCCGAAGCTCTGACCGGCGAGGGCTGGCCCGCCGACCTCGCGGACTTCGCCGGACGTCAGGTCGTCGCCGCCGTCGGGAAGAAGGGACTCGGTCTCGACGACGCCGGGCGGACGAACGTCCTGCTGTACGTGCCCGAAGCCGCGATCGGCGAACTGGCCGCCGTATGCACCGAGCACCGGGCGGAGTTGGAGAAGGCAGCGGCGAGCAAGGCGAAGAAGCCCCCGCTCGTCCTCCCCTCAGAGATGGTGGAGGAGATCCTCAACCGGCGGACCGCTTCCATCAGCCTCTTCGGCCGGATGCTCGCCGAGCTGCCGGACTCCAAGGTCGACGGTGCCGCTCAGGTCGCCCACGCCCTCACCACCCATGCGAGCGAACCGCAGCGGGACTACTTCACCGCCGTCGACGACTGGCTCGGCGACTCCGAGACCGGCAGCGGCCACCTCAGCACCGCCGAGTTCAGCGCCGGGGTCTTCTACCGCTACGCCACGATCAACATCGACGACCTGAACAACAATCTCGCCGGGGACACCAAGGCCGCCCGAGAGGTGGTCGCTGCCTTCGCCGACCACTTTCTCATGTCCCTCCCGCAGGCCAAGAGGACCAGCAGCGCCCCCCACACCCTGCCCGACCTCGCCTATCTCGCGGTCCGCGAACGGCGCCCGGTTTCCTTCGCCGCCGCCTTCGAGACCCCGGTCCGCGCTGACCAGGACGGCGGCTTCTCCGGCCCCTCCCGTACGGCCATGGATGCATACGCCCACGACATCACCCGCCTCATCGGCACCCGCCGGCTGCGCACGCACGGGCACAGCACCGTCAGCGCACGCGCGGGCGCGGGCCAGGACGACCCCGCTCACCTCGGGCAGCGGCACGATTCCTTCGAAAGCCTCATCGACACGGCCGTCAACGCCCTCTTCGACACTACCGACACCGACAGCGGGGACAGTTCCGGCAGTGAGGCGGCCCGCGCGTGAGCGGCCTGCTCCTGCGTCTGGCCGGGCCGCTGCAGTCCTGGGGCGAGCGCTCGGTGTTCACCCACCGCGACACCACGGCCTTCCCCACCCGCTCCGCGCTCACCGGCATGTTCGCCGCCGCCGAGGGACGGGACCGTACCCAGGATCCCGCCTACTACGCGGATCTGCGCTTCACCGTGCGCGTCGACCGCCCCGGCCTTCCGCTGACGGACTACCACACCGTCGGCGGCGGACTCCCGCCCCGCGAGACGCTCATCACCAGCGAGGGCAAGCACAAGGGCGCCGCCGTCGTCTCGCACCGCCAGTACCTCGCCGACGCCGTCTTCACCGTCGCGGTCACCGGCCCCGACGCCAGCGTGATGCGCATCGCCGAAGCCCTGGAACACCCCATCTGGGCGCCGTTCCTCGGGCGCCGCGCCTGCGTCCCGGACGAACCCCTGCTGCTGGCCGCCGGCCTCACCGACCCGGAGCAGGAACTGCTCACCAGCGTCCCCCTCAGCCCCGACGAAGCCCGCCGCGCCACCGGCGACACCGTGCACGTCACCTTCCTGTGGGACCGCACACCCCCGCACCGCCCCGAGACGGCCACCGCCCTCGACGTCGCCGACCAGCCCCTCAGCTTCCATCCGCACAACCGGCGCTACGGCCTGCGGCGCCTCTACCGCACCGAGGAACCGCTGCCCGCCACCCTCACCGCGCCCCGCGGCGAATTGCGTTCCCGCCTCCTGGACTACTGCCTTGGAGCCCTCGCATGACCACACCGGCCACCACCACCGTCCCCACGGCGATGCTCGCCCGGATCCGGCTGAACCCGCACAGCAAGGACGTCCAACGCGACCTGCGCGACGCCCGCGAACTCCACCGCACCATGATGCGGTTGCTGCCCCCGAGCACCGACGCAGACGCCCGCCAGGCCCACGGCCTCCTCTTCCGCCTGGAAACCGAACCGCACGCCACGCACATCCACCTCCAGGCCACCAGCACACTCCACCCCGACCGGCTTCCGCCCCACTACGGCCACGCCCAGACCAAGGACCTCACCCCCATGTTCCGGGCGCTGCGCGACGGCATCGGCGTGCGCTACCGCATCGCCGCCAACCCCACCAAACGCACATCCCTCCCTCCCGCGGAGAAGGGCAAACGCGGCCCCGTCACCCCCCTCACCGGCGCCGAAGCCGACCAGTGGTGGCTACGCCAGGCCACCAAAGCCGGCCTCCACCTCCACACCTTGCTGCCCACCCCGCTGCCGCCGGCCCGCCGCCCCCGGGGCAAGGACAACCGCCCCCAGATGCGGCACAGCCTCATCCGGTTCGACGGCACCGCCACCGTCACAGACACCGAAGCCCTCACCCACGCCGTCCTCACCGGCATCGGCCGCGGCAAACCCTACGGCGCCGGCCTCCTCAGCCTCGCCCCCGCACCCACCTGACGACAGGACCGCGCCGCGATGAACCCCGGCCCCTCCACCCACCAGGCCCGCGCCCGCCTCGCCGCCCCCACCCTCGCGATGCTCCCGCGTGTCGCCGACTCGCTGTCCTTCCTGTATCTGGACATCGTCCGCGTCGTCCAGGACGACACCGGCGTCTGCGCACAGATCCAGACCCCGCGCGGCACCGACACCGTCTACATCCCCACAGCCTCGCTGTCCTGCCTGCTACTGGGCCCCGGAACTTCCGTCACCGCCCGCGCCCTGGCAACCCTCGCCCGGCACGGCACCACCGTGGTCGTCACCGGCTCCGGCGGCGTGCGCACCTACGCCGGAATCCAACCCGAATCCCTCTCCACCCACTGGCTCGAACACCAAGCCCGCGCCTGGGCCAACGAGACCAGCCGCCTGGACGTCGCCGTCCGGATGTACGAACACCGCTTCCACGAGGACGTCCCCGACGGCACCACCCTGGACACCCTGCGCGGGATGGAAGGCCAGCGCATGAAGTCCCTCTACCGCCTCCTCGCCCAACAGCACGGCATCGGACGCTTCCGCCGCAACTACCGCCCCGACCAGTGGGAGGACCAGGACCCCGTCAACCTCGCCCTCTCCGCCGCCAACACCTGCCTCTACGGCATCGCCCACGCCGCGATCCTCGCCATGGGCTGCTCTCCCGCCCTCGGCTTCGTCCACAGCGGAAAACACCACGCCTTCCTCTACGACATCGCCGACCTCTACAAGGCCGAGACCACCATCCCGCTCGCCTTCTCCCTCCACGCCTCCACCAACCCCGAACGCGACGCTCGCCTCCGGCTCCGCGACGGCCTCCGCCTCTTCAAGCTCCTGCCACGGATCGTCACCGACATCCAGGCCCTCCTGAACCCAGCAGCCGACGAAGAACCCGACCAGGAACGACACGCCGTCGACATAGTCCACCTGTGGGACCCCAAGTCCGGCACCCTGCCCGCCGGAACCAACTACGCCCAGGGCCGGTGACACTGCGATGCCCTCCATGATCGTCCTGGCCACCACAGCCGTCCCCGACCACCTCCGCGGCGCCCTCAGCCGCTGGACCATCGAAGTCGTCCCGGGCATCTTCGTCGGCACCGTCTCCGCCCGCGTCCGCGACGAACTCTGGGACGCCACCAGCGCCACCGTCGGCGACGGCGCCGCCGTCCTCATCCACCCCGCCGACAACGAACAAGGCTTCAGACTCCAAACGGCCGGCACCCGCCGCCGCGAACCCACCGACTTCGACGGCCTCACCCTCATCCGCATGCGCGCCGCACAAGCCTCAGAAACGGCAAAGGAAACACAAAGGGAGTGACGAGCCGCAGGCCAGAAAACGTGCTCCGCCGTTCCGGAAGCGGCGGGGCCGCCGGGGAGTTCTGGTGGACCTCGCCGCGCTGCTCTTCGCGGTTGGCGGGGTTGTCGGCTACCCGGGATTGACATCCTACGGCGAGGCCGCCAGCCAGACTCGGCCTCCGCCCATGGAGGTGAGGTGTCGCCGCCCGAGGCGCCGAGTTGGCGCTCCACGACGCCTGGGCCAGTGTGTTCGGAACATCTGAGCAACGTTCCGAACGCGCTCAAACGCCGATCCATCTTGTCAGCTTGGCGGCAAGGTAAGCATTCTCGACATCTGCCATGACATTCGTATACGCACGGCGTCTTCATGTGCACACTGCACGTGAGCTGGCGGACTCGGGTTGGCGGAAGCGTGCAGGACGGCCGCGCGGCAGCTCCCCGCCGTTGGGCTACCCGGCCCGCTCGTACACTCTGGCGACATTCCAGTCCGGCAGCCGACGCCAGAGGTCATCCCGGAATTGAAGATTCAATCGGAACGGCGGTCAAAAGGCCGCAACCCGCGCGGCACGGCACACAGAAACATCAGCAGGCTCATTCTTGCCGCTAAATGATTTGCGGGCCGTAGAATACTTCTACGGCCCGCAGATGTGTCGATTACTTCATTACGTAGGGTATGCACACCGCCTGAGCGGATACACTTGCCAGCAATAGGAATGTGGATGCGGTCGCCAAGATAGCAGAAAATCGTGCAGTATTCCTACCGATTTTTGGCATGCGTGCAGTTCCTAACGTCGTACGGGTTGCCCAAAGATTCCGACAAGCATGAGGCGGCGCCACAGCGGACGGGTGACGCCCTGGGCGGCCCGACCATCTAAGCGCATCATCTTGACCAGGGCAAGTCAGGTTGGATCAAGGAGCGATGGCCAACGTTGTGTCGCGCATATGTGCGACACTCTCGTGTGTACGGAACTCGCGTGCGGATCTCGCGGTCGAGCGCGCACGCAGACCAATAATTGAGTTCCCGACCCGTTTTCCCCTTCTTCGGGATGTCTCACGATAGCCTGCGCTTCCCGACTGAGTTGCGCTGCCCATTCGAGGAGACCGCGGTGGTGTTGTATATCGGCGAATGCGAGAAGGCTCGCCGATTGTTCCGCGGGGTCTTGGAGGTGGCGGGTGAGGTTCAGGCTCGCCTCAAGGTGTTCGGCAGCTTCCGACAATTGCCCCACGTCACGCTCGGCGCGCCCAAAGTCACGGAGAGTCTGAGCCTCCTCTGTGACGGATTGGATGCGGCGGGCGGTCTTCTCCCAGGGCTTGCGCTGGTCGGTGGCGAGAGGGACAGATCCAGGCGCTGGACCGCACCCAGCCGACTCAGGTATGTCGGTACTGCTCTACTGGCCACTCCGCCCCTGTGAGACCGGATGGGGTGGGTGCTGATGGTTGCGTCCCGGGCGGCGTCAAGATGGTGCCGGGGGCACGCCCCCCGAGACGAACGACTCAGTACAATCACGGCGTGGAAGCAGAGTCCATAGCTCAATTTGCTAGTGCGGCCGTCACCTTCGTAGGTGTACCCGCAATCTACCTACAGGCGCGAGCAGCCCATCTTGCTGCCAGGACTTCGGCGAGAGCTGAGCACGTGCGCGTACGCCAAGAACACCAACGGAACGCGTGGCGTGACGTCTTCAGCAGCGGCCGAGACCTGAAGTCAGTAGCAGCGAGCTGCTTACTTCGCATGGAGAGATGGCCCCCTGAAGACGCCCCTGAGCGTCACCACGATTCTGCGGTGGAGGACCTGGTACGCAAGGCCACTGCAATGCAGGAAGCTTGTGTGTCCTTCGGGCTTGCAATTGACGAGGTCAGACTCGAAGGCCCCGACGAGCTCAACGCGGCGATTGAGGAGCTGGATGCGATTAATGGGCGACTTAGGTATGCGTTGGAAAATTCAATGCGTCCGATTTCTGAAGGAAGACAGCGTGAGATCGAAATAATGGAGGAGGCAATTTCCAACCTGGGGACAGCCATCGGTCACTGCCTGCCGACTTTGCGTTCATACCTGAACCGGGACCCAACGAGATGATGCACTTATGGGCCTTTCGTATGAGGCCAGCTTGCCGCCTACGTCCTGATCATGTTCCGTCTCGGTTGCTACTGAACTTGAATCTGTGATGTCGGTTAGCCGTTGATGGTCAGGCCGGTGCCGGCGAGGCAGCCGTCGACTACGTCGGGGCGGTACTGAATCTGCTTCAGCTTGCGCCTGACTGCGCGGGTTACTTGGGAGAGGTCGGCAGCCGCGAGGTTGCCTATCTCGCGCTTGACCAACGACCAGATGCCTTCCTGGGGGTTGAGGTCGGGTGTGTAGGTGGGCAGGTGGAAGACGGTGAGCCAGTCGGCATTTGCCTCGATGAAGTCCCGCATGCCACGGGTGAGGTGGAGGCGGACGTTGTCCCAGACCAGGACGATCGGGCCGCCGAGCTGGATCCTGGCCCTCACGAGCAGGCGGCAGACGTCTTTCCAGCCGAAGCCCTTGGGTTCGTCCTTGCGGCCCCGGTACTCGCGCAACCCGTAGATCAGCCGCGACCTGGATCCGGGCCTAAAACAGCACATGCCCATCATGGACAGACGGCCGCTGCCCCGGCTGCGGACCCTGACCACCGGCGTGCGGCCGACCCTGCCCCAGGTCCTGACCCTCGGCGGTGTCATCGACTGACCCGCCTCGTCCTCGAAGGCGATCCACGCGCCCCGGGCCGCGGCCTCTCTTTTACCCGGGGCCAGACCTCCTTCTTCCACAGCTCGACCGCCTCATCGTCCCGCTCGATCGCCCGCCGAGCGGGCTGCTGCCAGGACCAGCCATGCCTCTTCAGCAGCAGCCACGTGCCCTCGACCGTGTACGAGACGTGGAACAGCCGCCCGATCACCGTCTTGATCCTCGCCAGTGTCCACCGCTGATCCGGCCAGCCATGGGCCAGCGGTCCACGCTCAAGCTCCCGCTCCAGACGTTCCATCTGGCCCGGCCCCAGCCGTGGGCGGCCCGGCGACCCCTTCGACAGGACCCCGGCCTCACCCCTCTCCCGCCACGACTTCCGCCAGCGCTCCACCGACCGCTCCGACACGCGTAACGCGGCAGCGATGCCCTTGTTCTTCTCTCCGCGTTCGAAGCGCTCCACGGCCTGCAGCCGTACCCGCTCCCGCGCGGCCCTCCCAGCGTCGGACAGTCCGCCGCCCTGCGCGTATCTCACCCGCACAGACCTACCGGATCCACCCCTCAACTGCCAGGCCGACGAACCGACATCACCCAATCAAGTTCAGTAGTGATCAGCAGCCCGTATGAGTGGTGGGCTGACCTGCAGGGCTTCGTCGTTCTCGCGTGATGTCCGGTTCGTGATCATGCTGTGAGCTAAATCACGTGTCATGACTGGTGTTTGATGTGAGACTGCGGGAGTGATCGAAGTACCGGACGCCGTGCGGAACAAGGTTCGCGCTGCCGGTGTCGAAGACTGGCTTGAGCGCCTGCCCGCGCTTGTCACGAGCCTTGAGGCTGACTGGTCGATCATCGTGGGGCGCCCGTACACGGGCGGGTCCGAGGCATTCGTGGCCGAAGCGACCCGGGCGGACGGAGCCTCAGCGATTCTCAAGGTGCTGGTGCCAGGCGTGGGGAACGGCTCCTCCAACGAGGCGATGGTGCTCCGCATTGTTGGAGGAGAAGGATGCCCGGCGCTTTACCGATATGACGCCGACCGGGGTGCCCTGCTCATGGAACGACTGGGGCGGCCGATGTTCGAGCTCGGCCTACCGCTCTCGCGTCGTCTTGAGATTCTCTGTGATACCGCAGCGCGCATCTGGCGTCCGGCGCTGGACTGTGGGCTGCCCACCGGTGCCGAGAAGGCCCGGTGGCTCGCCGACTTCATTGCGAGGTTGTGGGAGGAACTCGATCACCCCTGTTCCGAGAAGGCGGTCGAGCAGGCCCTCGTCTCGGCCCGACGGCGGGAGCGAGCGCACCGCGACGAGAGAGCCGTATTGGTCCACGGCGATGTGCACCAACTGAACGCGCTTCAGAGCGATGGCGGCTTTAAGCTGGTCGATCCGGACGGTCTCCTTGCGGAGGCCGAGTACGACCTGGGTGTCCTGATGCGTGGAGACCCGGTCGAGCTGCTCGCTGGTGACCCCTTCGAGCGGGCCCGTTGGCTGGCCGCCCGGACGGGTCTTGATCCCGTGGCCACCTGGGAATGGGGCGTGATCGAGCGGGTGTCGACGGGACTGCTCTGCACGCAGATTCATCTTCAGCCTCTCGGCAGGGACACGCTCCGGGCAGCGGAGGCCGTCGCTGGTTTGTCGATGTCGTAGGTGCTCGGCGAGGAGTGTCCCTGACCGCCGGATGGAGGCACTGTGTCCGGCCGCCCGGTATCCGGCAATAGCGGGCGGTACGAGGCAGGTCTGTGTTTAGGTGAGGCCGAATGTGGTCACGGCGCGTGTGGCGTCTCGGCTGTTGTGGCGTAGGGCGGCGGCGATGTTGGTGACGCCGTTGAGCTTCAGGGCGCCGATGGCGAGGTTGCGCCAGGTCGCCATCACGCGACGTGCGTTGCCGGTGCGGAGTTGGGAGGCGTCCTCGGCGAAGTCGTGTCTCGCATGTGGTGGAGAGCTTCGATCTTCCAGTGGCCGCGGATCAGGGCCGCGAGCTGGGCAGGAGCGGCCTGGTGGGCGGCGAGGTTGGTGACCGCGTAGACGGTTTTCACCGTGGTCTTCCCGGTCTTGGGGTGGGTGCGGCGGCGTTTGAGCTGCAGGGCCTGGGCGGCGTGTGGAAAGAGCAGGCCGTTCACCGTGACGACCTTGAGCCGGCGGATCTCGCGGCGTCCGTGTCCGGTGTCGCGGGTGCGGTCCTGGAGCGGGATCTCGGCCCAGGGCAGCGCGCCCAATTGCGCGTGGAGCTTCTTCTGGTTGCCCTTCACGATCACGATGTAGTGGGCTCTGTGGCGGCTGACCAGGTATTCGGCGTGCTCGCGTTGGGTGTGCAGGGCGTCGGAGGTGACGACCGTCCCGGTCAGATCGATGTCGTCCAACAGCGGTTGGAACAGGGCCACTTCGCTTTGCTTCTCACCGACATCAAGCTGGGCCAGAACCACTGAGGCGGCATGTTCGACGGCGGCCAGCAGGTGGATCCGGCGGTCGTGCGGCTTGGCTGCACCACGCAGGCTCTTGCCGTCCACCGCCGCGGCCTGCAGCCCGGTGCCCGCAGCGGGACAGTGGTCGGCGAGCCAGGCACCCACCGCGCGGTCGAGGGCGTCGGCGTCGATGCGCGCCAGCAGGCGGCGGATCGACGCTTCCGAGGGGACGGGCATTCGCCGGTGAACGGATCACGCACACCGCCCAGCGCGGTCCGCACGGGGGCGGGGGTGTCGGCCGCCCACTCCGCGATGGCCAGCAGTGATCGCGCACCGGCCAGCACGGCCGCCGCACTCAGGGCGAGCACGTACACGGCGGCATGCCGCAGTCCGCGCGCCGCGCGCGGGTCGGGTACCTGAGCCAGCCGCTGAAGGAGTCCGGCCCGCTCATCGGGCGTGACCGGCGGCTGGTCACGTAACTGGCCAAGGGCAGTGCCTACTTGAGAGGATGCGTCTGCAGGCATGGACTTCCGTAGCGATCACGGGACGTAGACACTCACATGATCACGGATGGTCTTGCCTGCACTCGTTCAGCCCCCCACCACCCCAACCATCGGCAAGCCGGACATCACGCGAGAACGACGGAGCCCTGGGCTGACCTGCGGGTTCTGTAGATCATCACGCAGTAGCACCCGCGCTAGGCGTTCATGTCATCGCCCTGCGTACTGGAGAGGGGGAGGGTTCCGTTTCGCTGGAGGAGACTTAGCGCCTGCAGCATCTCGGTCTCTTCTGCCCCAGAGTTGATCTTGCGACTCAGAGCAAGGCCGGCCCTGAGGTGCCCCCGGGCCTGGGCGAGACGTCCGGTGGCCGCTTCCGCCTCACTCAAGGCGCGAAGGGCCTGGCACTCCTCCAGCGCGGCACGGATGGTGCGGGCGATGGTCAGCGCAGCGGTGTGGTGAGGGAGCGCCTGCTCGCTGCGGCCCGCAGCATGGAGTGCTTGGCCGATCCCGATGTGTGCGATGGCCTCACTGCGGCGGTCGCCGGCGCTGCGTAACGCCGGAAGCACCTTGTCGTACAGTCCCAGCGCCTCCTCCGGTCTTCCATGCCTGCACAGTGTGTCGGCGAGGTTCATCTGGAGGATGGCGTACTGCCCGGTGCCGACCGGGGCCTGAGAAAGGCTGATCGCCTGCCGGTAGGAACCGATGGCGCTGTCCAGATTGCCTGCTTCCTTGTGCAGTTCCGCCAGGTTGTGGACGGCGATGAACTGTCCGCGTTGGTCACCGATATCGCGGAAGCGCGCGCGGCCTTCGAGGAAGTATTTCAAGGCATCTTTGTGGCGCTCGAGACGAAGGCAGATCATTCCCAGGAGATTGTAACTCCTGCCTTGTTGGAGGCGATCCGTTCCGGCCAGCCGCAGCCGCAGTGCGCGTTGTTGGAGGTTCAGGGCATCGGTGTGCCGGGCGGTATGCCAGCAGGTGATGGACTGCTGGTGAAGGGCTTCGGCTTCCAGTTCTTCGTCACCGGCCGCCTGGGCAAGTTCCAGGGCTTTCCTGGCGCTATCGAGCGCTTCGTCGTAGTGGCCGGCGCCAGCACAGACACCCGCGAGATCGATCAGAGCGCGACCGTGAGCTGCGCTCTCCCTTGTGGTCTGCCAGTAGGCAACGGCCGCTCGGAGAAGGGGAGTTGCGGTGCTGAGGTAGCCCTCGCCGCTCATGAAGCCGGCCAGCGTGTGGGTGAGCAGAGCCGACTGCCGCGGGGAGCCGTGAGCGCGGGCGTATTCGAGTGCGGCCAGCAGGCTGGGCCCTTCGGCGGTGAACCACTGCTGAGGGTTGTGCCGGACCGGCGGCGTTGTGGCGTGGGCGGGCAGGGCGATGCGCAGGCGGTGGGGATAGGCACGCCGGTCGGCCCGGTCAGCGGTGTGCAGATAGTGGTGAATCAGCCGGGCAAGCGCGTGCTGGTTCTCGGATGCTGCATCCTCTTCGGCGAGGGTCGAGGCGTACTCGCGTAGCAGGTCGTGCAGGCGGTATCGGTGGGGAGCGGGTTCGAAGATCAGGCAGCAGGCCAGCAGTTCCTCCAGCACATGCTCGGCCTCTTCCCAAGGGAGGCCGGTCAGTGCGGCTGCGGCTTCGGGACTGAACTCAGAACCTATGTGCAGGCCGAGTCGGCGGAAGACCTTCTGCTGCGTGGGGGTGAGTGCCCGGTAGGAGACCTCAAGCGCGGACGCCATCGCATCGTTGTGGTCACGGATTTCGGGTAGACGCCGACGTGCCCGGTTGAAGCTGTCCATCAGGTCGGAGACCCGCCACGCTGGTCGGGAGAGCAGACGTCTGGCGATGAGAGTCAATGCGAGAGGGAGGTCGCCGCACAGTCGGGCCAAGGTCGCCGCTTCCTCTGTGCCGGGGTTCCGTTCTTCGTTATCGAGTAGGCGTTGAAGAAGAGCGACGGCATCCGTGCGGGGCAGGATATCCAACGCGAGGTGCTGAACGCCGGGGAGACCTGTCAGCCGATGACGGCTTGTGATGAGGATGAAAGGGGAGGAGTCCCCGGGCAGTAGTGGGGTGACCTGCTCTGCGCTGGCGGCATCGTCGAGGACGGCGACGAACCGGCGCCCTCGTACCGTGGTTCGCCACAGAGCGATGAGGCCGTTGAGGTCCTGGGGGAGGGCTGCCGGCGGAATGCCGAGGAGACGCAGCAGTTCACCGAGGGCCTCGGCTGAGCTCATGGGGGCCTGGTGGGGAGCGTGACCGCGCAACTCGAGGAAGAGCCGCCCGTCGGGGAAGTGCTCGCGCAGTTGGTGGGCTGCGTGGACGGCTAGCGCGGTCTTCCCCGAACCGGGCATGCCGGTCACTGCGGCCGCAGTGACACCTGTGCTGCCGGGCTCCTCCACTGTGCTGGCCAGCATCCCAGTCAGCCGCTCCAGTTCAGCCTGGCGGCCCACCCACGGCACATCAGGGGGCAGAGTCTCAGGCACGAGTGCGGGACAGGCGGGGGAGGAGGCTGAGGGCAGCAGCGCAGCGACCGGTGTCCGGGCCAGAATGCCGCGGTGAATGTGCTGGAACTCGGCGCCGGGCTCGGCGCCCGATTCCCGCAGGATGTGTTGCCGCGTGCGCTGCAGTAAGCGGCTGGCTGCCTCAGTCCGTCCGCATCCGTGGAGGGCGAGGGCGAGTTGACTGGCAACAGATTCATCCGCTGGCTCACGCTCCGCAAGAGGCTGTAGGCCGGTGACGGCTTCTGCGTAGTGCCCCAGGCGCACGGCGACATCCGCCTGAAGCCGGGCGGTGGTCAGGTTTCTCTCCTCGACGAAGCTGCGCAGCTGTGCGGCCCAGGTTCCGGGCAGCCCCGCCAGAGGTTCACCGCCCCATAATCGGGAGGCCTCCTGCACCGCAGCGAGAGCTTCCCTGTCGCTGCCGCCATCAGCCAGCCAGCGAGCCTGGTCGAGAAGAGTCAGGTACCTGCGCAGATCGACTGTATCCGGATCGGCCTGCAGCGTGTAGGTGTGCGAGTTGTTGGTGATGGTGGGCCCGTGTGGGCCGGCCAGGGCCGACAGCATTTTGCGAATGTGGTGGAGGTGCACATATAGCGCCTCGCGTGGCTTCGCAGGTGGGTGATCGTCCCAGACCCGGTGGACGAGAGTGTCCACGCTCACCGTCCGGCCGGCATCCCACGCCAAGGCGGCCAAGGTGAGCCGTTCCTTCGGTGCCTTGAGCACGGCGCGTTCTTCTCCGGCCCGTAACTCGACTGCGCCAAGCAGCAGTATGCGGAGTTCCACCAGCGACCCTCCCGCCGGTACGGCACGTCCGTGGGTCGAGGATGACACGAGCCATACACCCTGGCCACGTCCCGCTCACAGGAGGTCCGAAACCCTCCCAGCGGACGCCCCTTCGTTCCATGTACAGGCGCCTCGGGTAGAGGGCATCAGGAAAGCAGGCGGCCGTCGAAACGCCGCTGCATGTGCCCACGCGTGAGGTGATGGGTAAGGCTGACCCCTGGGAGGAGCACCGTGCGCGAAACAGAGATGGCAGCGGCACTGTTATCGGCCATGATTTCCAGCACTCCGCTGGAGAGATCACCGGCCGGACAGGTCCTGCACCGGCTGGTCCACACCCACTCCGAACCCCACGGGCAACTTCTCCGGCAGTGGGAAGAAGCCTGCCGGACCGAGGCACCCCATCCCGCGCTCCTGCAGCTGTCGAACTCCCTGGCACGCCACGCCACCACCGATGCCGCATGGAGAACCGGGCTCGAGAACTGGCTGCATCACCACCCACCCGAGCCTCAGGCAACAGCCAACCGCATCGACGGCTCAGCTCACCTGCACGGTCCCACCATCCAAGCCGGGTCCATCCACGGCAACGTGCACTTCCACCACACAGACCCAACCCCCATCCCCACGCAACAGTTGGTGCCCCGTCAACTCAGACCCTCACCCGCCCACTTCACCAACCGCACCAAAGAGCTGCATGACCTGCACCGCATCGCCGACTCCCGAAAAGTCCAGGAAGGCCCCGCGCTGGCAGTCGTCTTCGGCCCCGGCGGAGTGGGCAAGACCGCACTGGCACTGCGGTGGCTGCACGAGACGGCCGATCACTATCCCGACGGCCAGCTCTACGCCGACCTCACCCCAGCCCCCGCGGGAGAACCGGCAGCACCCAACTCGGTCCTGGGAGGGTTCCTCCGAGCCCTGGGAGTAGCAGGAGAACACATCCCTGCCGAAGCGGAAGAGACCGCCGCCCTCTTCCGTTCCCTCACCGTCAACAGCCGCATCGCCATCCTGCTGGACAACGCTGCCACCGCCGGCCAGGTGCGCGCACTGCTGCCCTCCTCATCATCAAGCACCGTCGTGGTGACCACACGGTGGCGCCTGGGCGGTCTGAGCATGGACGGTGCCGACTTCATCCCCGTCACCCCGTTGCAGCAGCAAGCCGGCACAGAACTGCTGACCCGGACCGTGGGCGAACGCCGCACAGCAGCAGAAACCGACGCCGTGGCTGGCCTGGTGGGCTTATGCGCCGGACTCCCCATCGCCCTGTCCATCGCAGCAGCACGGCTGGTGACACGCCCTCAGTGGCCCATCGCCCGGATCGTGCAGGAACTGGCCGACGAACAACGACGGCTCAAAGCCCTGGCCATGGAGGAGATCACCGTTCTGAGCGTCTTCGACCTCTCCTACGACGGACTGCCACCGCAAACAGCCCGCGCCTACCGGTGGCTAGGCCTCCACCCCGGACCGGATCTCTCCCTCAACGCCGCCGCAGCAGCACTGCAGCACTCCCTCGAGGACACCACGGCACTACTGGAGAACCTGATAGACGCCAGCATCCTGGAAGCCACCGGCCCCGACCGCTACCACTTCCACGACCTTGTCCGCCTCCACGCCCGCCACCGCGCCCAAAAGGAAGACAGCCCCCACACCCGCAACGCCGTCATCCGACGTCTCCTGGAGCACTACCTCGCTTTCGCCGCGGCCGCCGCCCAGACGGTGACACCCCAAGAGCGGCACCTCGGTCCTGACCGCCAACCCACCCAGACCTCACCGGTCTTCGCCACCAGCCAGGAAGCACTCAAGGCACTGGAGACCGAACTACCCAACCTTATGGCAGCAATGCGGACCGGCTACGAACACAGACTCGACACCCTCGTATGGCAACTGGCCGAGGCGCTGTGGCCGCTGTTCCTTCACCACAAGCACTTCCCCGACTGGATGGCCACCTACCAGCTCGGTATCGACGCCACGACCCGCTGCAACGACTCCGCCGCCCGCGCACGCATGCACCACCACCTCGGCTTCGCCTTCCACAACCTCAACCGCGCCAAAGAAGCCCTCGTGCAAGGAAAACGCTCCCTGGCCGCGGCACGCGAAGCCGGCCACGACGAGACCGAGGCAGAAGCAGTGGGGCTCCTCGGCATGGCACACCGCTCGCTCGGCCACCTCGACGACGCCATCGACATGCAGCAACAAGCAGTGGCACTGGAGCACCGGGCCGGACGAGCACGAGGAGAAGCGCTCGCCCGGCGGCGGCTCGGCCAAGCGCTCAGTACCGCAGGTCGGCTGGATGAAGCGGTCGATCAGCTCACCCGAGGCCGCGACCTGGCGGAGTCACTGTCCGACCACAAGGTCAAAGCGATGACCATGGTCTGGCTCGCCGACGCGCTCACGCGCAGTGGCCGCGCCGACAAGGCAGCCGCCGTTGCCCGGGATGCCTGGTCGCTCCTCGCTGAATCGGGCTCCAGCCAATACCAGGCCCAAGCACTGATGGTGTGGGGTGAAGCCGCCGAAGCGCTCAAGGAACCGGCGACCGCCCACAACCTTCTGATCCGATCACGCGCCTCTTACCTGGACGTCGGCGCCTCCAACCTGGAACGGGTCAACCGCGCAATCGAGAGAGTGCAAGCACAGCTGAACGACCCTTCTCACCCCTCCTCCCTGTGACAACACCCCGGCTACCGACGACTGCTCCACAAGGTCGGTGAACCGATACCCGGCGACAAGCCACGGATAGGCACACACCCCGCACACCTGCTGCGGCCCGCGGCGCACGAACACCTGTTCAGCGCGAGTCCGAAACACCGTCCCCGTCTCGCCCACAGGCACCGTTACCAGACCGCACCCCGGGGCGCTCGCCCACCAGGCATCGGCAGCCCTCAGCGCGTCACTGACCGTCGGCCGAGGACGGCCCACCATCACATCGGCACTCTGCCTCCACCGCACGGGAGCCGCTTCATCCACCACGAGGAATCGGTCAGCAACCGCACACGGACACCCGACGTGTGACCCGACGTCGCCCCAGACCCACACCCGCACGCCCTCCGCATCCCGACTGTGGCGAGGACAGCGACTGACCTTCGACACCTCCCGCCGCCTCGCTGAACTGCCCAGCGGCGAGTGCTGACAAGGTGAGGAACTCACTCCGCCTCCTCTCCGCACACAGGGCGAGGCCAGGCGCCCCATGGAGCAGGCAGCGGCACCGGAGCATTGGGCACGGCCCTGCACGGTTCGGACAGATCCAGCAAGCGGTACATCGCACGCCGCAAAGCCCCGGCAGCCTGCCCTGGCCGGGAGGTGATCGCCCCAGCTACCCGAGCTTGCCAACGCGGACTGTGCCGCCCCATGATCCCCCGCAACTGCCCCGGCAGCGACCCGTCCAACCGGAGACGACCAGCCCCCTGGGACACCACCTCCGCCAGACTTCCCGGACGCAGAAAACGCTCCGGAGGAGAAGGCGCTAACAGCACCGGCGTTCCGATCGCGGCCGCGTAACTGGTGACTGACCCGTGATCACCCACCACCGCATCAGCAGCCACCAGTGCAGCCCGCCACCCCTCCTCGGGCGGAAGCAGCAGCAAACCCGCACGCAGACAATCCGCCAGCCACGCCTGCACCTGCCAGGCACCAAGAACACCCCAGATGTTCGGGTGCAAGACCGCAGCCACCCGGTACTCCTCCGACGGCAGCTCATCCAACATTCGCTCCAGCAGATCCGGATGACTTCCCAGAGCGGACTCCGGCTGCCACGTCGAGGTCACCACCACCAACGGCTGCCCCTCAGCCACACCCAACGCCCGCCGGTAATGCTCCCGCCGCGGCACACTTGTCACCAACCGATCGAAGCAGACATCACCCGCCACGACCGCTACCGACAACGCCTCCGGACACGACTCCCGCAACACCCCGAGCTCATCCTCATGCGTCAGCCCCAACGCGGCCGGCACCAACCGCCCACGATGAACCAACGCCCCCCGATCCAGACCATGTACCGGATGCGCATCAGGACCTGCGCTCCTGGCCCGTGACCGAGACGCCAGCATCCCCGCTCCGTGCGGCAACAGCATCACCTTCCCGTGAAGCTGCTCCACCGCCGTCTCACTGGCAGCCAGCACCAGATCGAACTCACACTGCACGGCCTGCTCCCACGGCAGCAGTAGACCGCCCTGAGACCGAACGAACTCGTCCGCACCGTGACACACCGAACCGTTTCTTGCCGGAGCCACGGTGAACATCACCACCACACGGTGATCGGACTCCAGCAGCGCCAGAACGTCCATCAACCGGATACCGGCGACCAGGAACGGAACAACGACCAGCACGGTGCGGCACCCCGTATGCAGCACCCGACTGTCCGCGCCCAAACCCACCGGCCCGTTCAGCCACACGCCCCCTGCCATCAACGGCCCCCACTCACGCAAGCCAGTGCGGGAAACCGGCCCTCCAGAGGCCCCCGCATAACCCGCGCAGGGACAAGACGCCCATCGATCAGTACCATGACTTCCCCCGAACGTCGGCTACTCCTGCCTCCGACAAAGGGCTCCCCGGTGGCTCCGGTGTATTGCTTGCATCGACCTTGTGGAAACCTTGCCCCTGACCACATCGGCATAGTTCTGCCAGTCCGCAGGGCGCCAGCGATGATTCTCTTCTCGCCCTGAACGATGAGGCCTCAAGGACAAGCACCCAGTACGCCCTCCTGTCTGTTCCGACTTGTCGGGCCCACGGCAGGGCTTCGAGTGTCAACGGACTTGTAGTAGTGGGCTCTGATCCACATGTCGGGATCACCCAGCGTGATCGCCCCTGTCGGTGTGAGGTCTCAGGACTTCCTTGACGGTTGGTCGTCAGGAGATTCCTTGACGGTCTCTCTGTTTGCCCATGCCTTTGACGTAGAGCCTGGTGATCGGTCCGGGGTTCTTGCGGGGTCTGACAACGAGTTCGTCCTCGTCGTGCAGGATCCGGAAGTGGGTGTCCTCGATGACGACGGTGACGATCTTTCCGGCATGTCGCGGGCCGAGTTTGATGAACTGGCCGTTGAGCTGAAACGGCCGCTTGCGTGGATCTGTCCCAGACGGTCGGCCGGAACGGGGCAGGTCCATGTCCCCATCAGAGCGTTGTCGGCGATGGCGTGCATGAGGTGTCCGTCAGGCGGAGCGTGATGGTGCGGCCCGCCAGGGCGAACCCGACCTGGTAGCGGCCGCCGGCCAAGCCGGCGAGTCCATCTCGCTGGACCTTGCGCTTGACCTAGCCTCGGGCTTTCATGAGGTGGGCTGTCCAAAGGGACTGCTGCGTGATCGGGTGACATCTTGACCTGCCCCACGGTTTGGGTTCCAGCTGCGGTGGCTAACTGGTGGCGTGGAGGGTGTCTTGTGGGGAGAGTAGTTCGTACTCGACGGGGGTGCGGTAGCCCAGTGCTGAATGTCGTCTCTGGCGGTTGTAGAAGATCTCGATGAACTCGAAGATCACGTTGGCCAGTTCAACCCGGGTCTTCCAGCGCTTGCGGTTGAAGCAGCTCGATCTGCATCGAGGACCAGAACGATTCCATCATCGCGTTGTCCAGGTCATCCCCGATGGTGCCGAACGACGGCAGGAGGTCGGCGGAGCGGATCCGTGCCCCGAAGACCCAGGAGGTGAGCTGGATGCCGTGATCGGCGTGAACGATCCCGCCCGGCTCGGGGCGGCGGTTGCCGATGGCCATGTCCAGCGCGTTGACCACGCGGGTGGAGTCCTGCCGTGAGTCGAAGGACCAGCCCACGATCCTGCGGCTGAACGCATCCAGGATCGCCGCGCAGTAGACCCACCCTTCCCACGTGCGGTTCACCGCCGCCGAGCTGGATCTGAAGAGCTCGTACGGGTGGATCCGCAACGACAAGCTGTCCAACGACGGGACCTCGGAGTCCTGCCTCAACCAGCCGACTTACCCCTCACCGATCCAACACCGTCAGCTTCTCGGACCCGGCGCCGCTCAACGGGGCGCGGCATTGGGTCCGACGCTCAGGTAGTGCTGCTCCGGGGCGCCACTCTCAGCGGATCAAGTACAGGTAAATTACGTCGGGACCAGTCCGTCGTCGGCGCTTCGGCATCCGGGACGGCGAGCATGCCGTCCCCGCCGGAGCAGGGTCAGTTCGTGTCTCCGAGTGGACGCTCATGATTCCGTGGACCGGGAGTGGTCCGCTGTGTCCTCCAGGCAGCGAAGACCGGCTCAATCAGAGCCCAGCAGGCATGAGAGACCTCATGACGTAGGCGAGATCATTGATCCAGAAGTAATGAACGTTGCTCGGCATTCGGCGGCAACACCAACTTCTGTCGGTCCGGTCGTTCACGGTGAGCTGTAGCACGGGCGGAGCGTTCAGCCGAAGACGAGACCGACTTGCGCGCTCACGCAGTACCTCATGACGCCGGCCAAGCGTCGGAGGTCGTCAGGTGGCGTTGGAGAACGGGATCGCCGCCCTCGTGCTGCTGCGCGATGATCTCCTCCAGCCGCGGGGCATGGCGTCGCAATCGGCGGGGGCGAGGTCGGGGTCGGCGTCGTCCGGATGGTGGAGCAGCGGTGCCAGCGTGGTGGTGACGCTGTTCCACGGCCGATCGCCACCGAAGCCGTCCATCCCGGCGAGGGCGAATCCCTCCACCTGGGCCAGTCATCTCCGGAACATGTTGAAGCCCGTGTAGGACCAGGAGACGTCCGGGCCGGTCATGTCGCCGTCCCCGGGGAAGAGTACGAGTCCGATCCTGACCTCCTCGTTCGCTCTGCGTGCCCCCAGGTTCCGTACGGGGGCGGCTATCCGGCAACCGGAAACGAGAAGGCCACCACCGCCGATGGGCCGCTCATCGGCGGTGTCAGATTTCATCAAGGTTCTGTCCGGCGATGCTTACTACGCTTGCCGGCCTTGGCCGTGGCCGACCAGCCGTCTCGGCGCCGTGGCACGAGCACGTATGAGGGAGAGACGAACCCCCATGAGCACACGTACGGCAATCTCCTTCCGTGCCCTGGCCGCTGTCGCGCTGTTGTCCCTGATAGCTGCCGGATGCGGTGGTGGCGACGGGGACGGCCACGAGCGCCGCAACCCCCCGCAGTCGTCCGGTACCCCCGGCGAAGCCGAGGAGCCGCCCCCCGCCACGGCCTTCGCGACCGAGGCCGCCTTCTCCCTTGAAACCGGACCGGTGCGGCACCCGCCCGTCGCGCTGCACCGGCAGAACGCCTGGGTCGCGGGCGAGACGGGCCTGACCATGGTCGACCTGGCCACCGGGGAGGAAACCACGCACCTGGAGCCTCGGCGCCAGCCGCTGCACGAGGCGTGGCAGGAGTCGGCCGGGCGGCGGGATGAGGACCGGGCCGCAGAACTGGAGAAGCAGGGTGCCCAGCGCAGGCTCCCGCGACCGCTGCTCACCCGCATAGGCGGTACTCCGGCGGTCGTGGCCGCGGTCCCGGTCAAGGGGAAGCGGCAGGACCTTGCGGTGGAGATCCTGGCGGCGAACGCCGAGACGGGCGAGCGGTTGTGGGGCCTTCTCGTCGAGCCAGGCGTCCTGGCGGGAGAGAACGCCGAGGGCCTCTCTGCTCCGGTGCTCCATGCCCATGACGGCATGGCGGTCGTCCAGGTGGCGAAGGCGGATCGCATGCTGGGCTCGCTGGGCATCGACCTCGACCGGCCGGAACTCGTCTGGGAGGAGGAGGAACTCCTAGCCATGGCGGGCTCCGGCGACGACCTGGCAGGCATGTCCTTTCCGGACGGCGGCGGGATACGCCTGCTGGGGGCGGTGCTGTTTGACGGCGGGCACACGTGGGGCGAGGACATCTCGAAGTACGCCTCGATCGCCCCCTGCGGCCCGTGGCTGGCCGTCGAGGACTTCGACGACGACCGGGGTCCGCTCCTGATCGACATGGACAGCGGCGACGTCACCCACACCCGTGACGACGGCCTGGTCAGCGGCATGTCCTGCTGGGAGGGCGAAGGCGGTACGACGGTGGCTCTCGCTTCCAACGGCGAGGGGGACGAAGGAGACAAGGCGCGAGGCGGGGCGATCGGCCTGGACGCCACCAGCGGAAAGGTTCTGTGGCGGCTCCCGCCAGGGGGATGGGAGGGCAGGGTCTCGGCCTCGTACGAGGACCGCCTGTACCTCAAGGCGGGGGAGGGGCTGGTGGTGCGGGACGCCCGCACCGGTCGGGTCCTCGGCAACGCGCCAGGTATCGCTCCGCAGCAAGTCAACGGCTACGCGGGGCTGATCGCCGCGGGGGACGGTGTCGACGTCCACCCGGCCGAGCGGTGAGCAGCGCTCGTTCGCTCCCGCCGGATGCACGGCGGCACCGGGCCGACGGTCCCAGGGTGGACCGGAGCGCCTGTGGTGATCCACCGCAGGTGTCGGTGCGTGCCGTCCGGGACTGACCAAGGCCGTCCTCGGCATCCGATCTGAAGCACTCGCGGGCGGGCCGGTTCCGGCCTTGCTCCACTGGCGGCCCGTGCCGTGAACCACCCTGCTACGACGACCGCAACGACCTCGCCCCAGACGGACATTGACATACCCGCGAACCCAAAATAGCTTTGCAGTCAAAGCTATTTTGGTTTCAAAGGCGGTGTGGAAAGGGGTGTCCTCGTGACGGTTGGCAGCGAAGCAGACGATGGTGACCTGGACGGCTACAGCAGACGGCGCTGGGCCGCCCTCCTGGTGACGTTGGTCGCCGTGCTCATCGACATGGTCGACAGCACCGTGCTCAACGTGGCTCTGCCCTCGGTGCAGGCAGATCTCGACGCGACGTCGACCGAGTTGGAGTGGGCGGTCGCTGGCTACACCCTCGCGTTCGCGGCGGCCATGATCACCGGAGCCCGGCTGGGGGACCGGTTCGGCAGGCGGCGGCTTTACCTGACCGGACTGGCCGGCTTCGTGGTCACCTCCACCTTCGCGGGACTGTCCGTCAATTCCGAGATGCTGATCGCGTCACGCGTCTTCCAGGGTGCCGCGGCCGCCATGATGGTGCCCCAGGTCCTGGCCATGCTGCAGGTCGACTTTCCGCGAGCGGAGCAGCCGAAGGCCATGTCGGTCTACGGGATGACCTTCGCCGTCGGCGGCATCGGCGGCCCGGTACTCGGCGGGGTGCTGCTGGAGGCCGACCTGCTCGGGCTGGACTGGCGGCCCATCTTCTTCATCAACGTGCCGCTGGGAATCGCCGCCTTCGTGGCGGCGGCGTTCCTGACCCGTGAGTCGCGCGGCGCGCAGCGTGAGAGCTTCGACGTACCCGGCAGCCTGATCGCCACCCTTGGCCTGCTCTTGCTGCTGTTCCCCCTGGTGCAGGGGCGCGAGCTGGACTGGCCGTGGTGGGTCTTCGTCCTGATGGCCGCCTCGCCGCCGGTTCTGTGGCTGTTCGTCCGTTACGAGAGCCGGGTTAAGCGGCGTGGTGGCTCGCCGGTCATCGACCCCGAGCTGTTCCGGCACCGTGGCGCGGTCGGCGGACTCCTCGTGGCCGTACTGTTCTTCTCCGGCATGGCCTACCAACTCGTCCTCACCGTCCACCTGCAGCAGAGCGAGGGGTACTCACCTCTGCGCACCGCGGTCGCCCTGGCGACGTTCACCGTCGGCGTCGGCATCGGTTCGGCCGTGGCGCCGAAGCTGATGGTCCTCGGCCGCCTGGTCGTGCTGCTCGGCTGCACGGTGATCACCGTAGGCATGGCACTCACCGCAGCGGCCGTGGACCGCTACGCCGGTTCGCTGGAGTGGTGGCACCTGGCACCCGGCATGGTCGTCGCAGGGCTGGGCCTGGCGATGGTCGCCGGCACGCTCATGACCATCGTGCTTGCCAAGGTCCCGAAGTCGGCCTCGGGCGCGGCCTCTTCGATGATCAACACCTCCATCCAGGTCGGCGTCGCCACCGGCATCGCGATCGTCGCCACCGTCTACTTCGCCATGCTCGAGGGAGGCGAACCACCGACCGACGCGGCCATCGGCGGCGTCCTCACCGTGATCGGACTCTACGTACTCGCCGCACTGGTCGCCCTGGTCCTCCCCGGAGGCCGGGTCTCGGCGGACGACGTGCCGGGCGCCGACTCTCACCCCCAGGCTGCGGCGACGGATCAGCCCTTCGCCCCGGAGCACGGCTCTGCGGACGCCAGGACGGCGGCCACAAGCTGACGACGACGCACCGATCACTCCGTGTCGAACTCCACCGCCGCGGCTCCCGTAGGCCTGCGCTGAGACGCTGGAGCAACTCGCGTAGGCCGATCACGGGCGGGAAGCAGCCAGGTGCTGCCAACCGTCGTGTGGTGGGGAACGCATCTTGTGCAGTGATCATCAGCGACCGAAGGATCACGGGCATGTCGGGTGACGTGATCGCTGAAGCGGTGGCGCCGAGTTGGGCCCGTTGTGGCACGAACGACACGACGCCAAGCTCACGTCCAGGCCACAGAAGCGTGCCGTGAGCGATGGTGCGAAGCACCGGCTGGTCTTCGTCGATCGACACCAGGCCGCCCTCGTGTATCTCCGGCACGGAGGTCACCTTCGTCAGCCAACTCGATGCACAGTTGATCAGGTTGGGCTACCGATCCGAATAGACGACGAGACATGGACCAAGGCCCGCACCGAACTGAGCGACGGGCTGCCTTAACTGGGTGCGGTCGTCACTCACGGGAAGTCCGACTGGTCGGCTGCCTCGGTCGTCTCGTGGGTCGGCCGACAGTAGTCGGACCTCTGACTTGTTGAATCGGACCCAGACGCGCGGTCTGCAGCCGTAGCGTCCAGGGTGCCGACCGGCACGGGCTCGCGTGACCTCATGCTGCCTCACTCGGGCTGGCTCATGATGAGTTTGCCGCCGCCGGTCGGCACCTGCGCGGTGTGGCTCGACAGAGGCGTGACCAATAGACGCTGAGACTTCAAGTCAGAGTGCCCACCGCACCCATAACCTTCCCGTTCGAGCTGGTCAGGGTGCACGTGATCACCATCGGTATCGATCCCCATAAGTCCTCCCACGCCGCCGTCGCCGTCGCCGCCGGCCACCAGCTGGCCCAGCGGCGCTTCGTCGTCAACGCCGGCACCGTCCGGCAGCTGATGCGCTGGTGCGAGAGGTGGCCCGAGCGGCGCTTCGCCGTCGAAGGCGCCCGCGGCCTGGGCCGCAGCCTCGCCCAGCAAGTGGCCGCTGCCGGCGAGCAGGTGGTGGACGTGCCCTCCACACTCGCCGCCCGAGCCCGGTTGCTGGCAACCGGTGGGGACCGCAAGACCGACGAGGCCGATGCCCTGCACGTTGCCCAGGTCGCTCTCTTCCGGCACGACCTGCGCGAGGTCGAGCCCGAAGGCCAGTCCACGATCCTGCGGCTGCTGACCGAGCGGCACGACGACCTGGTCCACGAGCGCACACGCATCATCAACCGTCTCCACGCACTCCTGCGGGACCTGCTGCCCGGCGGTGCCCCCACCCGTCTGTCCGCAGAGAAGGCCGCCGCCCTGATGAAGGGCCTCCGCCCGGTCACCGCCACCGACAACTGCCGTCGCGACCTTGCTCGCGATCTCCTCGCCGACCTGCGGCGCATCGACCGCCAGATCCGGGAGAACGAGGCCCAGATGCGTGACGCTCTGGCCGCCGCACGCACCGCGCTGACCACGCTGCCCGGGCTGGGCACCGTGCTCGCCGCCAAGCTGCTCGGACACGTCGGCGACGTTACGCGCTTCCCCAGCGAGCACCACTTCGCCAGCTACACCGGCACGGCGCCCCTGGACGCCTCCAGCGGCAACAACACCCGTCACCGCCTCAACACCGGAGGCAACCGGGCACTGAACTCGGCGCTGCACATCATCGCCGTCTGCCAGATCCGCGACGGCGGCCGCGGGCGGGAGTACTACCTGCGGAAGATCGACGAGGGCAAGACGCCAGCAGAAGCCCGCCGGGCCCTCAAACGACGCCTGTCGAACGTGGTCTACCGCACCCTCAAACGCGACCACCACACAGGTCGTGCAGCCGCCGCTTGACACACAGAGGCACTCATCAGCGTCTCCAACGACGCCTGCCGGGCCCGGTGACACCACCCCCCAGGGGGGGACCAGTCATACCGGACCCGGAGGCCAGCGGCCCTCATGCAGGACCGCGAAGAACATAACGGGGGGTGCAATGATCGCGCCGTTGTGGGCGCGGTGAGACGGCCGGGTCTGCCAAGTTCTCTGCGGGCAGCACGCTCTCCTCGCCCCAGGATGTTGAGCGGTGCCACCTGGCTCGCCTCCAGCAGCATGGGGGCAGCTTGACGATGTCTTGATTGGCGGTACCTCCCCGAGCGGTGGGCCGGCACAGAGGGCTTGGCCACCCCCAGGCAGGTACTCGACCTGAGGTGCTGCATGGGTTGTGTGGCTCGTCACATGTAGAATCTCGTTGCGTGTTGGCTGGGCAACGACATCAACTCATCTTGCAGGTACTACAGTCCGACGGGTACGCCACCGTAGGCGACCTCGCGGGTCAACTGGGTGCCAGCGTGGCGACCGTCCGCCGTGATCTCGTCAAGCTCGAGGACGACGGGTTACTCACGCGTATCTACGGAGGAGCAGTCACCGGGGACCAGCGACCACCTTTCGCTGAGGCCGCCGAAGTCCGGGTGTCCGAGAAGGACACCATCGCTGCTGAGGCTGCCGCGATGGTCGAAGACGGTCAGTCGATCATCCTCGACGCCGGCACCACCGTTCACCATCTGGCGCGGCACCTGCATGGGCGCCGACTCACCGTGATCACAAACAGTCTTGCGGTGTACGAGGAACTCGCCCATGACGAGAACATCGCACTGATGCTGCTCGGCGGCATGGTCATACGACAATGCCACGCGCTGGACGGTTTCATGACCGAGGACAACCTCCGGCAGGTGCACGCCGACTGGCTCTTCATGAGCGCTGCCGGCGTTCGCCCCGGTGGTCAGGTGATGGACACCACGGTTGTCGAGATACCTGCCAAGCGTGCCATGATCGCCGCCAGCGACAAGGTGGCACTGGTCGCCGATGCGAGCAAGTTCCCCGGGACCGGCATGGCGAAAGTCTGCGGCCCCCAAGACTTAGATGTGGTCGTGACAAATCCACTGTCGGACACCACCACCTGCACAGCACTGGAGCAAATGGATGTGAGGGTGGTGCAGACGACTCCGGTAGCAGCTGCCAGATAACGCGCGGCGGGGCGCCGGTGATCTCGACGAATGCGATGACCAGTTCGGCTTTGTGCTGTCTTGGGTTTGAGCCCAACTACTGCCTGGCCACCACGCTGGTTGCGCTGCTCACCTCACGGCTCGCCGCCGCGTTCGTACGCGGGGTGCAGGACGGGGGTGTCGGCGCCACACCCAAGCACTTCGTCGCCAACGACGCGGAGACCGACCGCCTCACCGTCGATATCCGCATCGGCGAACGCGCCCTGCGCGAGCTGTAACTCGCCGCCTTCGAAGACACCGTGGTCGACGAGCGCCCCTGGATGGTGATGTCCGCCTACAACTCCGTCAAGGGCACCAAGTGGACTGATCATCCGCTGCTCGCCGAGCCGCTGTGCGGCGCGTGGGGCTTCGACGGCGTCGTGGTCTCCGACTGGTGGGCCGTCCGCAGCACCGAGCCCGCGGCCCTGGCCCACCAGGACCTGGTGATGCCCGGCCCCGAGGGCCCGTGGGGCGACAAGCTGACCGCGGCGGTGCGGGAGGGGCGGGTGCCCCGTGGAGACCGTCGACGACAAGGTGCTGCGGATTCTGCGCCTCGCGGCCCGGGTCGGTGCACTGGAGGACTTCGCGCCGGCCGTCCCCGAGCCGCCGGCCGCCGAGGACGGGCCCGCGCTTGCCCGGGAGGTGGCAGCCGCGGGCACCGTGCTCGTACGCGACAGCGGCGAACTGCCCTGGTCCGCGGACGGTTTGCGCTCACTGGCCGTCATCGGACACCTCGCCTTCCAGCCCCGAACCCAGGGCGGCGGCAGCGCCACCGTCGAGCCCGACCGGGCCGCCTCGCCGCTTGCGGGCCTGCGCGCGGCACTGCCGGACACCCGCGTCGACTGGCACCTCGGAGCCCTCGCACAGCGCGGTATCGCACCGTTTGCGGGCAGTGACCTCACCGATCCGGTCAGCGGCCGGCCGGGCGCGCGTCTCGTCTGCCGCGGCGCCGACGGCACCGTGATCCTCGACGAACACCGGCACGACGCCAACCTGGCCCGCCTGGGCTCGGCCCGGCTCGCCGGCACCGCGGCTGTCGAGGTCACGACCGTGCCCGACATGGCCGGGCTGGCGACGGCAGCCGCCCGGGACCGGGCGGCCCGCGACGGTCTGGAGGTCTCCGAGGGCGGCAGCCGCCCGTGCGCCGAGGAGAAGGGCACCGTCTGTGCGACCAGCCCGCCGGCCGGTGAGGAGATCGACCGCGGCGACACCGTCGCTCTGATCATGTCCGCGGGCTCCGAGCCGGTCCGTGTCCCCGACGTCACCGGCGACCCGTTCGAGAACGCCCTCGCGCAGTTGCAGGACGCGGGCCTGGAGGTGTCCCAGGAGTCGGAGGAGAGCACCGAGCAGGAGCCGGGCACGGTACTGCGCCACGACCCGGCCGGCGGCACGGAGGCCAGGCCGGGTGACACCGTCACGGCGACCGTCGCTGCGGAGCCCGCGGGGCGGGGCGATGCCGGGACCCCCGATGCGGGGGAGTCGGACGGGACGGGCAGCGTGAGTGTGCCGGACGTCGTCAGCATGCCGTTCAGCCAAGCCCGCCAGCGGCTGGAAGCCGCCGGCCTGGAGGTCCGGCGCCTCAACGCGGACAACGCCGCCAGCCAGGACACCCCCTACGGCCACGTCTTCAACCAGTCGCCGGGGGGGGACTCGACCAGGTGCCGCCCGGCACGGAGATCGATGTGTTCGTCTCGCAGACCAGGGAGCCGGAGCAGGTGCGGGTGCCGAATGTGGACGGCAAGCCCTGGTACCAGGACGCGGAACAGACGCTCCTGGACGCGGGCCTCGACCCGAGCATCCAGTGCACGCTCCCCGCAGGCAAAGTCATCGTCGATACCACGTCCCCGTCCCCGGGGACCCTGGTCGAGGAGGGCAGCGAGTCCTTGTCTACTGTGCCAACGACGAGTAGCAGGCGAACCGTGCTCGGTGACTCGAAGGCGGGGGCCGGTACCTCGTCCACACCGGGTGAAGGGAGCTGCTGCTCATCTGCGTCGCCGATCACGGCTGGCTCGCGTCTTCGCTGGCGGCGATCCGCGCCACGATGACCGAGGACCAACTGGATTTCTGGGGGCTCCTCGGGACGAACCGGCCGGCAGGAACAACGCAGGTAACGTCAGGGCGGCGCGCCTGACGGGCAACCTTCCGAGGCCCGATCCAACGTCAGCCGTCACTCACCGTGCCGGCTTCCCGGAAGGTGAGCCAGAACCCGGCTCGGTGCTGCACACGGCGCTGTTCGCCGTGTGGGTACGGGACTACCTCACCGCGTATCCGGGCGGCACGGTGGCTGAGATCGGCGCCGGTCTCAACACGCCCTTCGAGCACCGCGTCCCGGATGCGGTGGTCCTGGCGATCCGGCGCCCTGGCACGCGGCTGCCGGCGTCGCACACGCTGACGGCCCTGCCGCCGGAGCTGCACAGAGCACTGCCCGCAACGCACCGCGACATGCTCACGGCCCTGGCCACACCCCTCAGCCCCAGGTGGAGGAATACCACCTGAGTCTCCTCCGCCTCCTGGCGGATAGGTGACATCGCGCCGTCAGCCGCCGGTGAGGGTCGGCCAGAGGGGGGTGGTGGTGGCTGTGGTGGTGAGGTGGTTGTCCCAGTCGTGGAGGGTGCCGTATTCGGTGCGCCAGGCCAGGAGCGGCAGCGTCAGGGTGTGCAGGGTGTGTTCCGCCGT
This sequence comes from Streptomyces phytophilus, assembly GCF_013870535.1. GTDB lineage: Bacteria > Actinomycetota > Actinomycetes > Streptomycetales > Streptomycetaceae > Streptomyces > Streptomyces phytophilus. The sequence continues at coordinate 40,301 of NZ_JACBXC010000002.1, forward strand.
GGTGCCGATCGCGCCGTGGATCTGGTGTGCGTTGCGGACCGCGACCGTGGCGGCGTGGCCGGTGCAGGAGCGGGCCACGGCGATGTCGAACGGGCCGGGCGTGCCCCGCGTGCAGGCGGTGGCGGCGGCTCTCGCCAGGGCGGCTTCCGCGGCCAGGTCGGCGACAAGGGTCTGCACCGCCTGGAAGCGGGCCAGGGGGCGGCCGAACTGGGTGCGGGTCCGGACGTGGTCGAGGCACAGGTCCAGGATGGCGTCCATGGCGCCGGTCATCTGCAGGGCGCGGGCCAGGGCGCCGCGGAGCAGGAACTCCTCGGCCACGTCCGGGAGTACGGGCGTGCCGCGGACCCCGGACAGGTCCGCGCGGAGGTCGTCGCGGGGCTCGCCCGCCAGGTTCGTACCGGTCGCCAGCGTCAG
>NZ_JACBXC010000020.1 GCF_013870535.1 Streptomyces phytophilus
CTGGTGGGCAGCTCGGTGACGGAGGACAGACCCGCGGCAGTCTCCCGGGCCCGCCCGCGGTCCCGCTCCCGGTCGCGTACGGCCGACAGGCGGATGATCTCGCCGTGCACGAGCACGAGCAGGTCGGCCAGGCGCAGCCCGAGGGCCTGCGCGGCGGCGGCGATGACCTCGGACGAGGCTTCCTTCAGGCCGCGTTCGACCTCGGAGAGGTACGGCATGGAGATCCGCGCGGCGTCGGCGACGTCCTTCAACGTACGCTCCTGAGCCAACCGCTCCCGCCGCAGCACACCCCCGACGACCTGCCGCCAGAGGGGCTCGCGCCCGTCGGTCGCCTCGGGCGCGGGAGGGCGCAGGGGGAGGACGCGGGCGTGGCGGTGGGGCGCGTGGTCGGTCACCTTCTCAGCGTAGGCGGGTGCGGGGAGGAGGGAAGGGGCGGGCGATCTGCCTACGGCAGAATCGCCGAAGGCGAACGCGGCGGAGGACCGGACCGCAGACGGATCCCGAGCCCGTAGCAAGGCCCGGCAGGCCCACCGCGGCCGACGCGGAAACCTTGCCGGAGGGGGACTCACTGCCGCCCGTGGGCCTCCCGGGCGGCGTCTTCGACGCGCCGCCGGTAGGACTCCCACCAGGCGCGGTCGCCGTCGGTCAGGTTCTCGTTGCCCCGCCGCATCCCGGCGGCGCCGTCGACCAGCTCCCGGACGATGTCGGCGTGCCCGGCGTGCCGGTGGGTCTCGGCGAGCATGTGGACGAGAACCCGGTGCAGCGACACCTCGGCCCGCTCGCCCGGCCAGTGGGGCACGCGGCCGAGGTCGTCCAGTGCGAACGCCTTGATGGTGACGTCGGAGTGGGCGCAGGCACGCCCGTAGAGATGGACGAGGTCCTCGCGGGACTCGTCGGCGGTGGCCCACATGTCGACGTTGGGCACGTCGGCGTCGGCGCCGTCGAGCCAGGGCACGGACTCGCCGAAGGGGCGGCCGAAGGTGTCGCCGAAGTAGACGGTCTCGCAGCCGATCAGGTGCTTGACGAGCCCCAGCAGGTTGGTGGCGGTGGGCGTCAGCGGCCGCCGTACCTCGTACTCGGAGAGCCCGTCGAGCTTCCACAGCAGCGCGTCGCGGGCGGCCTGGAGGTAGCGGTGGAGGTCCGCCTTGGGATCGGTGTCGGCCATGCGCAAAGCATGGCACTGCACGGCAGCGCACCAGGGGATGGACCACACGCCCGCTCCCGGGGCACCGCGCGGTGGGACCGTAGGATCGGGGGCATGTACTTCTTCCACCTGCGCTAGGCGCCGTCGGCGAGTCGAGGGTGACCCGTCGCCGACGAGGCGGGGCGGCGTGGCGCCGTCCCGGGCCTTGGCGTGGGAGAAGACCATCATGCGCGACGACGCACTTTTCGTCGCTCGGTGCGCGCGCGGCCTGGAGCCGCAGTTGGCGACCGAGATCCTGCAACGCGAACTGGGCAGCATCACCGCGATCGGACACCGCACCGTGCACTTCCGGGCCTGGCGCCCGTACGACACGGGGGTCACGGGGCTGCGCACGGCGGACGACGTGTTCCTGCTGGGGGCGAAAGGGAGGGACATAGGAGGAAGAAGACCGTCCCTGCCGGAACTGGCGGACCTGGTACGGAAAGCAGCCCCGGAAAGACTCCTACACCACCGCACCACTCTGGTGCCTCAGGCGACGGGCGACGTGCCGGGGGTGGAAGTCTCGGCATCATTCCTGGGAAGGCGGAACTTCAACAGGTACGACGCGGAGGACGCGGTCGGAAATGAACTGGCGGCGCAACTCAAGGTGCCGTACCACCCGCGCCGCACAGGGGGCGCGCCCCCGCCGGACTACGCGCCGTGGCGCCTGACACTGGACGGCACCCGGGCAACACTGCTGCTCCGCATCACACCGCGCCCGCTCCACCGCCGCCCGTACAAGCAGTCGACCGTACCGGGAAGCCTGCACCCGCCGCTGGCGGCGGCGATGACGAGACTGGCGGACATCGGCCCGGGCCACACGGTCCTCGACCCCTGCTGCGGCGCGGGCACCCTGCTCATCGAGGCGGCACTGGCCCACCCGGAGGCGGCGCGCTACCAGGGCTACGACATCGACCCGACGGCACTGGCAGCGGCCCGCGCGAACAGAACGACGGCGTCGCTGGCCCGCATCCGCCTCCACAGGGCGGACGCGGGCAGGATCCCACTCCCCGACGCAACGGTGGACCGCATCGTGTGCAACCCCCCGTGGGGCACCCAGGTGGAGCCGAAGGCGCGCCTGGCGAAGACCCCCACGGCCTGCTGGCAGGAACTGTCCCGCCTCCTCACCCCCCAGGGCATCGCAGTACTCCTCCTCCCCACCCCAACGCCCTTGTCCCCAGCAATAGAAGCGGGCCTGCTCCCCACCCACACCCAACGCATACACCTGGCAGGCAGCCCCAGGTACGTGGTGAAACTGGAACGGCCAGGATGAAGGGACGCAGCGATCCCCCGGTGCGTGTGGAGTTCCGCGCCGGCCGGGACGGCTACGGCCGGGCGGGCTGGGCAGCCGACGTGATCCGGGACCGAGAGCAGCGCGAAGACGGCCGATGGCTCAAGATCCTGCCCGCCTACTCCACATCGGAGGAGGCCCACTGGATCCCCCAACACGACACCCGTGCCCTACCCAACCCGGCCTGACGACAAGTACGACGGCGTCGGGCCGCGTGCGCGGTGGCCGCAGCCGCAGTGCAGCCCGCGCAGTGAGATGCCCCAGGCACCGGAGCCGAATCGACTCTGAGTCTCCCCGACAGACTCACGTGCTGGGAGGCAGGGCACGGGTGCGACTGTCCAAGTCGCATGCGCCGTGCCCTGCCTCAGACGCTCACCACGCGATGGCGGCCACCGCCGGGCAACTTCGCGACACGCGCGCCCGCCGCAGCGGCACTCATGGTCAGCACACCCCACACCTTCAGCCCGTCAGCGGTATCGCTACGCCCCACGCCCACCCGCTCGTCGGCGGCGCGAAACGCGACGCGCAGGGAGCCATCGAGGCACCCCTGCGCCCGCCCCGCGGCCGTGGGTGTTCCCTTCTGCCGCCGCTACCGCGTGGGGCTTCGTCCCGCAGCCGTCCGCATACTCAGCGGCCTCGCGCAGGCCGGTGTCCTCGTCGTGGATCGTCTCGCCTGCCCAGGGCTGATGCCGTTCCTCGGTCATCCCCGTCCCACCAGATCCGCCCACACCCGCTTGCCCCAGGGCAGCGGCTCCGTGCCCCAGGCGTCGGCCAGTTCGCCCACGAGGGCGAGTCCGCGCCCGCCGTCGTCCTCAAGGGCTGACTCCCTGCGGACCGGGTGGGCCTGCGAGAAATCCACGACGCCTACGCGCACGCACGCCGTATCCGCCCGCTCGACGGTGACGCGGATGGACTCTCGCCGTGCGTGCCGGATCGCGTTCGTCACCAGCTCGGAGACCACCAGTGTGCTGTCGTCCGCCAAGTCCTCCAGGCCCCAGTCGGCGAGCGCCGCGCGGACCAGGCGCCGGGCGATGGCGGGGCTCTCGGGCTCGCGTGCCAGGGTCTTGCTGTGCCGTGGGTAGCTGTTGGGACGTACTCGCGTTGTGCGTTGCGGCATGTCGGTCCGCTTTCTCAGATCGGCCAAGCCACGGAGCCGGTCGTACGGTCGCCGGGGCGCTGTCCGTTCATGCAAGCGGCATGCCGGGGACGCTGACAGGGGCGTAACGTCCCACTTTCAGCAGGCTATTCGCCGACCCCCAAGAATTCTGCCAACGGCCGGAGGCCCGGCGGGTGGTTGGGGAGCGTCCAGAGGTCGCGCACGATGGCCACGGCCAGTGTGTGGTGCTGCATCCACGTCGGCGCCACACGCCGCAGTGACTCCAGAGTCTTCACCGCGCCGGCTGCGTCTCCGATGTCCGTGTGGGCTCGTGCTACGTCCAGCAGGAGCCACGTCCGCCAGGACGGCGGCGTGTCCTTGCTCAGCCGCATTCCCTTGGCCAGCGCCAGGGCATCCTGCGGGTGGCCGTACTGGACCGCGAGCCGGACACGTTCGATGCGTACCGAGGAAGGGCTGAAGACGCTCACCATGCGGTTGTCGCCACCGTCGGGCAGTTTCGCGACCCGGGCGGCTTCCTTCTCCGCCGTCTGCATCATCGCTGCCGCGCGCTCGTAGTGGCCGCTGCGCGCGGCCGAAGTCGCGGCACTCATGGTCAGCGCGCCCCACACCTTCAGCCCGTCAGCGGTGTCGGTACGACCCGCGTCCATCAGGTCGTCGGCGGCGCGGAGCGCGATGCTCAGGGCGTCTTCGAGGCGCCCCTGCCGCTGGTAGGTCCACGCTGTGGAGTTGACGATCATCGGTACGAGTAGCGGATCGTTGGACTGCTCCGCGGCATCTATCGCGCGCTCCAGGCTGATGAGAGCGAGGTCGGTCTTCCCCATGCGTACGGCGACGTGTCCGGCCAGTTGAAGCACTTTGCCCAGTGCGGCGAATGCGTCTTTGCGGTCGTCGTCGTCCCTCGACGCCGTGGCCCCGCGCGCATCCGAGATCAGGTCCGGCAGCGCCTTCATCACGGTGTCGAACTCGGCGGAGTGGTACTGCGTCCACCCCTCCGCGATCTGGTCGCGCAGCCCGTCCAGGGAGAAGCCGGATCCCTTCGGCTCCGGCTCCTGCTTCCAGAGCGCCGGCATGACGGCGCGGCGTACGGCGACGAACCGCGGCCCGTCGCTCTCGCCCGTGGACGCAACCGCAGGCGGGTCGCCCAAGAGCGTCGTCAGCTCCACGCCGAGACCGTTCGCCAGCGCGTGCAGGGTGGGGAGGCGTGCCGAGTGCTTCCGCCCCTGCTCAAGGTGACGGATCACATCAACGGACACACCGGAACGCTCGGCCAGGGCCTCTTGCGTCAGGGACGCCAGACGGCGGAGACGACGGAGGGTCCGCCCCAGCTCTTCGTTTGCCACGCTGTCACGGTACGCCCGGCCGGGGCTGCGATGAGCGCTGCCGTACGGCATGGGAAATCTGCCCCCCGGGGGGCGAGCTAGACGAGTCTCACGCCGTCATGCGCGCGCACGGCCGGCGGCGAAGCGGCGTCGAGAGCGTCCAGGACGCGGATCGCGTACGCCTCGTCGGCGAGTTCGGTGCGGGTGGCCCAGCGAAGGGCGTTGGTCTCGTCGCCGGTGGTCGGTGTGCCGTCGATGACCTTGCAGCGGAAGGCGAGCGAGACGATCAGGCCCGTCATGTTCTTGTACACGCCTGTGAGGGCGGCGGGGAGCGCGACCTTGAGACCCGTCTCCTCCAGGACCTCGCGCTGAAGCGCTTCGGGGATCGTCTCCCCGGGCTCAAGGACACCGCCGGGCGGCTCCCACTGGCCGTTGTCGCGGCGCTGGATGAGCAGGGCCCTGCCCCCGTCGTCGACGATGACTCCGGCGACGCTCACGGAGTGGGGGCGCTCTGCGGAACTCACGGTTCTCGATCCCCCCGGCTGTGCCCCTGACGGTGTCGTCGTGCGGCATGCGAAAAGCCCCGCAGGCGGTGTCCGCGGGGCTTTCGGTGGTGCGCGCTCGGCAGGATTCGAACCTGCAACCTTCTGATCCGTAGCTCAAGCCAGACCGGCCACCTGAGGTCATACGGGTAGCTTCACGGTCTCTGGCGGACACCACAGGGCGGCTAACGTTGCTGTGGTTGCTGTACTCCGCCGCTGTACTGCTGACTGGGAGGGTGACCCGGTCAAAGAGGATCTTCAGGGGGGGCACATGCATTGGTCGACGCTTCTGGCGACAGCCGTGGGTACGGTGCTTGGTGTTGTAGCTACCTTGGTTGCTGATCATGCCCGCTGGCGGCGCGAGAGATCGGAGCGAGATCGCGATGCGCTGCGCTGCGCACAGCCTTCACGGAGTACCTGGCGGCTCTCGCGGCAGCCAGGGATGCGTTCTCCCGGGCGGCGCCTTCCCCGGAACATGCAGGCAGGGGCCACGTAGCGATAGGCGAGCACGGCGTCTACGCGGCGCAGCAGCAACTGGAGCTGGCGGCCGAACGGACGCTCGTCGACAAGGCGCGTCACGCCACGCTCGCTGTACTCGACCTCTACGACGTGGTCGTTGCCGGCCACGACTCGGACTCCAGGGAGTACGTTCGTGCTTGGCGATCCGCCCGCCAGTCGCGGACAGCGCTGATCGAGGAGATGCGGAAGGCCCTACAGCGAACTTAAGGCGCCGGGAGACCACGAGACTATGAGCGTCCGGCTAAGTGTTGTGTCCGCGCAGTTCCCCGTGAGTCCCGCCTGATCGGGCACACCTACCGGTCGTCGAAGCAAGCCAGCCGTTCGGTGAGATGGCATCGCAGTCGACACTCAGCCGCTAGGAGCGTAGGCACGCTCGTGGAGATGTGCAGTGAGCCTTGGCTGAGGAGCCCGCGCGCGATGTGGACATACCTAGTTTCCACCGCCGTCAGCGTCGTGGACAGGACCCAGGTGGCCACAAGGCTGACCTGCGCAGATGGCTTCTGATCTACTAGTTTGGGACTTGGCAGTAGCTCGCTAGTAGTTGGGTGCGGGCTGTGTTGTGTTGCTCTGTGGGTGGGTGTTGCAGTGGGTGTGTGGGCAGTGTTGTTGGTGCGGTGTATGGGTTGCTGTGGGTGGCTGACCTGCGCAGATGGCTTCTGATCTACTAGTTTGGGACTTGGCAGTAGCTCGCTAGTAGTTAGGTCAACCGAGTGGATGAGGTTCAACCGATGAGGACGCCCTGCCAGGCGGGATTGCAGAGGTCTGCTGATGCAGCCACCGACCCGAAGGGCTTCTTGTCTGCCGAGAGCACCGCAACACGCCCCCGTGCCTCTATCGGTGCAACCCAGACCTCTAGCTGCCTTCAGGTCGGTAGTACCTTGCTTCAACAGGCTATTGGCCTACCAGCTCTGGGGCTTGACGTGCGGGCGTGCCGAGTCGACCACAGGCGTCACGGTGTACGAGTCGCACACCGGTCGAGCGTATGCGCTGTGACGGATCAACCTCGAACAAGGGAGGTGTTCACGTGAGACGGCCCATGCCTCCTCCTCCTGCAGATGAGACCATGCAACTCATTGTGAAGGCGGAGCCGGGAAAATTGGCGAGAATCCTCACCGCTCCAGGTGCCGGTCCCACCGACCCATATCTCCCTTGGGACAAGCTTCGCTATAAGAAGCCACCCAACGATCTTTCACACGAAGAGTGGTGGGCTGGGATCAAGCTTGCGCGGCGTAGAGTGCAGCGCACCCTTCCGCTTACAGACGTCAGTGGGAGGCCCTTTGTGTTTGCGCTTCCGGATGTCGTTCTCAAATCGCTGGAAGAAGTTAGTCGCGACGCCAGCGGAAAGATCACAATTAGTGAGCAGGTGACTAACCCGGCCACCCGTGACCGGTATCTCATCAATTCCTTGATCGAGGAGGCTATCAACTCAAGCCAACTGGAAGGAGCATCAACCAGTCGGAAAGTTGCTAAGGAGATGATTCGCACTCGCCGTCAGCCGCGCGATCGAGATGAACGTATGATCTATAACAACTATCAGGCGATGCGTATGGTCGGGGACCTGCGTAACGAGCGCCTGACGCCAGAGATGATTTGTGAAATCCATCGAGTGGTTACGGACGGTACTCTCGATAACCCAAGTGCAACCGGACGCTTCCAACTTCCTCAGGAGGACCGTGTTGGCGTCTGGCATGGGGATGAGCTGCTACATGCTCCGCCGGCTGCTGAAACCCTGCCCGCGCGGGTTCAGACACTGTGTGATTTCGCAAACGGAAAATTGGACGAAGTCTATATTCCTCCAGTTTTGCGTGCCATCACGGTTCATTTTATGATCGGGTATGACCATCCGTTTGAAGATGGAAATGGTCGAACCGCCAGGGCTTTGTTTTACTGGTCTATGCTGAATCAGGGGTATTGGCTGACTGAATACGTAGCCATCTCGCCTATTCTGAAAAATGCTCCCTCTAAGTATGCTCATAGCTACTTGCACTCAGAAGACGACGAAAATGACTTGACTTATTTTCATTTGTATCAATTGGGTGTCCTGGGAAGATCTATCACTCAACTGCATGCCTACCTGTTCGAGAAGGCGGAAGAGGTGCGCGAGCTGCAGCAGAACATCTCCGGGGCACAAAAGCTATTCAATCATAGGCAGATCGCTTTGCTGAATTACGCGTTGAAGAATCCCGGGACGTCGGTGACCGCCCAGTCTCACATGGCCAGTCATAACGTCGTCTATGAGACAGCCCGCCAAGATCTCATCGGCTTGGAAAGCTATGGACTGCTGCGGAAGAGTAAGAGTGGGCGCTCATTCAGTTGGACGCCAGTCGATGATCTGGGGCAGCGTTTGCGTGGGATGAATAGTGATGAGAAGTGATTCCACGCCCGTGTGAGACGGCTTCATGGAGTGCGCCGGATCGCCGCTCGGGGTGGCCGCCGCAGGAGGTCGGTGGAGCGGCTTTGGGCGGGAGCTGCCATGGGGTGGGAGATCATGGGGCCTTAAGCTGACCGGCGATTGGGCTGGTTGTGAACCTGCCCGGAATGGGCCAATGCGGCCCCATGATCTTAGGGCCCCGCCCCATGGTGGCTGCCTAAAGCCGCGGAGCCGGCCGGACCCGGCCATGAGCTGTTTTTCCTGAGTGGGCTCGCCACCGTTGTGCGGGCCGGTGGACCGGGGCGGAGCGGGGCGGAGACAGGAGCGGCGGCCCGGGGAGCCGGGCCGCGCGGCGAGCGGTAGCGAGCCGCCTTGAAGTCGTAGAGAAGGTTGTTACGCATGTGGCTCACATGCTGGTGTCTGCCTGCTGCGTTGCTGGGAGGTGGGGCATGGGTGTGACTGTCCAAGTCGCCTGCGTGGTGCGCTGTTTCAGCGTGAGCGTGTGGGACTTGCCCCCCGACAGTTCGCGGGCCGCCTCGGCTTGGCCGTGCTCGATCCAATGGCGGGCTTCACGGTAGGGCTCGTCGTCCATGCTGATCGCGACCATCATCAGCGTGGCCTTGAACCATCGCAGTGCTTCGTCAGTGCCGTGGGCGTTGAAGGCGGTCAACCGGCGCTCGTTGACATGGCACTCGCAGAGGAACCGGAGTGGTTCCGAGGGAGTTCGATGGCTCATCGGCGCTGCCCCCGCGTGCTCGGCCTCAAGCTGGCCGCCGGCCGCGCCTCCGGCTCCGTCGTGCCGGGGTCCAACTCGACCATGACCGTGTAGCCCTCGTCGTCCCCACTCACTTCCATCCGTCGGCCGAGCGATGAGACGAGCGTGAGTCCGCGGCCGTGGGTGTCCCCTTCTGTCGCAGCTACCGCGTGGGGCTTCGTCCGGCCGCCGCCGATGTCGGTGACGGCCAGTACGACCGATCCCGACGTGCGGAAGAGCGAGATGCGCATGCTTCCGCTCGCTGTCCCGCTGGCCGAGTGCATGAGAGCGTTCGTGCTCAGCTCGCTCACGATAAGTGCGGCCTCTTCCGCGCATCTGCTGTCGCCGAGTACGTCTCTCGTCCAGCGGCGGACACGGCCGACCTCTTCGGGAAGACCTGGGCAGGTGAGTTCCCAGATCCGACGTCTACTCGTATACTCGTCCATACAAGTTCCTTTATGCTGGTGGCCGCCATGGGTAGTGGGTTTGAGCTAGACGAGTCTCACGCCGTCATGCGCGCGCACGGCCGGCGGCGATGCGGCGTCGAGCGCGTCCAGGACGCGGATTGCGTAAGCCTCGTCGGCGAGTTCGGTGACCTGGTCGCGGGTGGCCCAGCGGAGGGCGTAGGTCTCGTCACCGGTGGTCGGTGTGCCGTCGATGGCTTTGCAGCGGAAGACGAGCGAGACGATCAGGCCGGTCATGTTCTTGTACACGCCGGTGAGGGTGGCAGGGAGGGCGATCTTGATGCCCGTCTCCTCCAGGACCTCGCGCTGAAGCGCTTCGGGGATCGTCTCCCTGGGCTCAAGGACTCCGCCGGGCGGTTCCCACTGGCCGTTGTCGCGGCGTTGGATGAGCAGGGCGCGGCCTTCGTCGTCGACGATGACTCCGGCGACGCTCACGGAGTGGGGGCGCTCTGCGGTACTCACGGTCCTGGGTCCCCTCGGCTGGCTAGGCTCTCCACCGTAGCAACAGCACTCAGCCTCTCGTCTAGATATCCAGAGGAGTATGCACATGGCGCCCGTTCCGTCCGGTGTTCTAGGGGCTGTCGACCCCACCAGCGATCGCGCCGTCTTCCGGCAGATCGCCGACCAGCTCCGGGAGGCCATCGACAGGGGCCGCTTCAAGGAGGGTTCCAAGCTGCCGTCCGAAGCGGAGCTTGTCGAGCACTTCGGCGTCTCGCGGATGACCGTTCGTAACTCGATCGGGGTTCTTCAGAGCGAGGGGCTGATCTCCGCCGAGCACGGGAAGGGCGTCTTCGTCCGGCCGCGGCCCCCGGTTCGGCGGCTCGCGTCCGACCGCTTCGCCCGGCGGCATCGAGATCAGGGCAAGTCCGCGTTCATCGTGGAGGCGGACGCGGCGGGCTCCCGGCCAGAGGTCGACAGTCTGGAAGTCAAGGAGGAGAAGCCCAGCCGCGACATCTCCGCCCGTCTGGGCTCGCCTCGCAAGGTCCTCGCTCGCCGCCGGCGTTACCTGCTTGACGGTCGCCCCGTCGAGTTCGCCGTCTCGTACCTCCCGCTCGACCTGGCGCGCGGTACGCGGATCGCCGAGCCGAACCCCGGCCCCGGTGGCATCTACGCCCGGCTGGAGGAGGCGGGGCACCGGCTTGACCACTTCGACGAGGAGGTGCGCGCCCGGATGCCCTCCCCGGGGGAGGCGAAGATGCTGCGGTTGGCGTCGGGTGTGCCCGTGATCCACCTGGTACGGACCGCGTATGACACCGAGGGGCGGGCCGTCGAAGTCTGCGACACCGTGATGGCCGCCGACGCCTACGTGCTCGCGTACCAACTGCCGGCGACCTGAGCTGACTTCGGAGGTCTCGATGCCGACAGGTGCGTCTTCGCGGACTCGTACACACCAAGAGGCATACTCGTATAGACGAGTGGGCAAGCTGTGTGTCACAGTGGTTCGCATCCCCGGCGCCGAGCCTCGGTTCGGTTGGGGCAACTTGTATAGACGACTAGGTGTCACAACGAAGAAGGAGAAGCACCTTGCGCACCATCCGAGTTGAGACCTCCGCCGCCACCATCCTCCTGACCGAAGCTCCCGAACCGAAGGTCCGCGACCGCCAGACCGGCGAGATCGCCAAGGACGCAACCAGCGGCGAGACGCTGATGAAGGTCGGCGTCGTCTACATCGACGAGGGCGAGTCCTCGCTGATCCACGTGACCGTTCCCGAGAGCGGCGTGAGCGAGGGACTTGCCCTCGGCGCCCCCGTCGCGCTTCCCGGCCTCGTTGCCCGCCCGTGGGAGTCCGTGTTCAACGGACAGCAGCGACACGGGATCGCCTACCGCGCCGCCGCCGTCACCCTGGGCGTCGTACCGGCCGGAGCGGCGGCCTGATGTCCGACCTATCGATGCTGATGGAGGTGGGCGGCCCGATAGCCGGGCTCGCTGGCGGGGTCGCCTACCTCCGGGCCCGGCACCCGGCGGCCTACTGGTCCACGGTCGGGATGCCGCTGTCCTCTGTGCGGCTGCTGGGCTCGTACGGCTCGGTCATGGAGTCGTGCGGCCTGACCGTCGAGCCGTCCCGCCTCCGCGTTCTGGCCGTACGGGCCACCACGCGGCGCGAAGTACGGCCCGTACCGCCCCGCCGTGGCCTCCTCCGGCCCACCTCGACCGGGCTGCGCGTCCGGCTCCGGCTCGCGCCGGGGCAGGAGCCCGCCGACCTGGCCGCGTCCGCCGAACGGCTCCGGCACGCTTGGGGCGTCCACTCCGTCTACGTACGGGAGATCAAACCCGGCGTCGTCGAACTGCGGCTCGTCGGCTTCGACGTGCTCCGCCGCGTACGGATGCCGCGCAAGGCGGGTGGCGGCTTCCTGCGGGTGCCCGTCGCACTGCGGGAGGACGCGACCGCCTTCTTACGGGACTTCCGCGCCATCCCGCACGAACTCGTGCTCGGAGCGACGCTCTCCGGCAAGTCCATGTACCTACGCCACCTGCTCACCGGCCTGGCCGGACAACCGGTCGCGCTCGCCGGAATCGACTGCAAACGCGGCGTCGAGCTGGCGCCCTTCGCGCCCCGGCTCTCCGCACTCGCCACCGACCCGGACCAGGCGGCCGAGCTGCTGCCCGCGCTCGTACGCGAGATGGAAGACCGCTACGACCTGATCAGGGCCCGGCAGGGCATCGCCCCGTCGACTCCCGACGAGGACATCACCTCGGACGTGTGGGGCCTGCCGGAGAGCGAACGGCCGGTGCCGATTGTCCTGTTCGTCGACGAGATCGCCGAACTCTTCCTCGTCGCGACGAGGAAGGACGAGGAACGGCGCGACGAGATGGTCACCCACCTCATCCGCCTCGCCCAGCTCGGCCGCGCCGCCGGCATCTACCTGGAGGTCTGCGGCCAGCGCTTCGGCGCCGAGCTGGGCAAGGGCGCCACCATGCTCCGCGCCCAGCTCACCGGCCGTGTCTGCCACCGAGTGAACGACGAGCCGTCCGCCAAGATGGCCCTCGGCGACATCGCCCCCGAAGCGGTCGGCGCCGCCTGCGCTATCGCGCCCGAACGGCCCGGCCTGGCCGTCGCCGGTGACACCTCCGGCGGCTGGTCCCGCATCCGTACGCCGTACCTCTCGCTGGCCGACGCCGCCGCGCGCTGCCGGGAGACAGCCGATCTGGTGCCCGAGCTGCCCACGCTGAAGCCCTTCCTACCCGACGTTCCGGTGAGCGGCTGACCCCACTCCCAACCCGGCTGGCGTGACCGATTCGCGCCGCGTCCCTACCCCTCCCATGCCTGAATCCGGAAGGAGACGACCCGTGCGTGACCGACTCGCCCGCGTCGACCCGGTGCTCGTACAGGCGGTCATCGCCGCCGCGTTGTCCTTCGCGCACCTGCACGATGTGGCGTCGGCCGCGGGACAGGACGGCTGGAAGGCGTGGGCCTACCCGGTCTCCGTCGACCTGCTCCTCGTCGCGGCCTGGCGACGCCTGCGCTCCGGGCGGGACAAGGCGGCGGCCTGGTGCTGGTTCCTCATCGCCCTTGCCGCCTCGCTCGGCGCCAACGTCGCGACGGCCGGAGTGCTCGACCTGAACGACGTGCCCGACTGGCTACGCATCCTCGTTGCCGGATGGCCGGCGCTCGCCTTCCTCGGCGGAACGCTCCTCGCACACAGCCCCGCCCCGAAGGCCGAGCCGGACGAAGCCGCGCCGGAACCGGCGCCCGTCGCCGAAGTCCCGAAGCCCGAGCTGCCCGCCGCTCCCGTACCGGCCGCCCTCGTCGAGCACGCCCGCAAGGTCGCCGCCGCCCACGAATCCCGCACCGGTACGCCCATCGACCCCGACACCCTCCGCGCCCGCCTCGGCGTCCCCGCACCGCTCGCCGACCGCATCGCCGCACAACTCACCTGACCCGAGAGGAGAACCGCCATGCCGCTCAACCGCCGCTTCCGCCGCGTGATCCGTATCGGCCCGGTCCAGGTCGGCACCGCCCCCGACCACCGGGGCCGCGAGAAGCACACCGCCGCCTGCACCGCCCCGCGCTGCGGATTCTCCGCCGACTACGACTCACGCGCCGCCGCCGAACTCGCCGCCCGTACGCACCGCTGCCCGGTGCGCTGAAAGGAGCACGTACGCCATGAACCTCGACCTGCCGCTCGTCGTCGTCCTCGGCCTCATCGCCTGGGGAGCCGTGAAGTTCCTCGGCGTCCGCCTCTGGATCGTCGTCGTGATCACCCTCTTCGGCTTCTACCTCGCCGACACCTTCATGGCCCCCGCCATCGACCACGGCACCCGCAACGGGGTCGAGGTCGTCAACGGAACCGACGACTGAGAGGAGCACAACCATGCTGTTCAAGCCCGAGCTGCCCCCGAACGCGCACACCCCGGTCGCCGCACCTCGTACGCACGAACCGACGCCCTGCTCCTGCCACCACGCCCCGCGCCGCCCGCTGCCCACGGTGAGCACCGGGGCCGTCGTCACCATCCTGGTCGGCGGCGTCGTCCTCACCGCGCTCCTGGCCGCCGTCGCGGTCTCGGCCGTGGCCGTCGCCGTGGCCGCCGTGGTCCTGCGCTCGCTCCTCAAGGACCGGCCTCACCAGCGCTGAACGGCCACCGGGGCGGCCCGATACCGCCAAGCATCCGCCGCCCCGGCCGCCTGCCCCTTCTCGACGAAGCCGAAAAGGAGACAGCCATCATCACCCGCCACAACCCCGCCCCGCTCGCCGAACTGGCCACTCTCGCACAAGGCGGCTCCCTGCCCTCCCTCGCACGACAGCTCTCCGGCCTGGACGGCTGTACCAATCCCGTACGCCTTGCCGGTCACCGCACCGAACACCGCGTCGACACGACAACAGGCGAGATCGGCCCGGCACTCCGCCGCCTCGACTCCGCCCAGATGCCCGCCGGTGACCTCCTGATCCGCTGCGGCAACCGCCGCACCACCCGATGCCCCGCCTGCGCTGAGACCTACCGCCGCGACACCTTCCACCTCATCACCGCCGGACTCCGCGGCGGCAAAGGCATCCCCGAAGACGTCACCTCACACCCGCGCGTCTTCGCCACCTTCACCGCCCCGAGCTTCGGCCCTGTCCACAACCGCCCCGGCACCCGCGCCTGCCGCTGCGGTCGCCGCCACGCACCCGACGACCCCACCCTCGGCACCCCGCTCGACCCCGACCGCTACGACTACGAAACCGCCGTCCTCTGGAACGCCCATGCGGGCATGCTCTGGCGCCGCTTCACCATCCATCTCCGCCGCGAGATCGCCCGCCGCGCCGGACTCACCCAACGCGCCTTCCCGCAGCACGCCCGCGTCTCCTTCGCCAAAGTCGCCGAGTACCAGAAGCGCGGCGCCGTCCACTTCCACGCCGTCGTACGCCTCGACGGCCCGGCCGGCGGCAACACCCCGCCCCCGCACTGGGCCACCGCCGAGCTGCTGACCGACGCCATCCAGGCGGCGACCTCCCGGGCGCTCGTACCGGGCCCGGTCCTCGACGGCCACGCCCACACCTTCGCCTTCGGCCCCCAGCTCGACATCCGCACCATCCACGGCCAAGAACTCGACGGCGACCAGGCCCTGACCGACCGCGCGGTCGCCGCGTACATCGCCAAGTACGCCACCAAGGGCGCCGAGACAGCGACCGGCACGTTAGATCACCGCTTGCGCTTCATCGCCGAGCTAGGGCACCTCGGCGTGCCCCCGCACGCCGAACGCCTCATCCGTACCGCCTGGGCCCTCGGCGCCCGCAGAGACCTCGCCCATCTCCGCCTCCGCGCCTGGGCGCACATGCTCGGCTTCCGCGGCCACTTCTCCACCAAGACCCGCCGCTACTCCACCACCCTCGGCGCCCTCCGCGCCGCCCGCGCCGAATGGCGTCGTCTGCAAGCCGCGATCGCCCGCGGCGACAACCCACAGCCTGTGGACGGCCCCGACGACGAAACCACCCTCGTCCTCGCCCACTGGACCTACACCGGCACCGGCCTCACCCCCACCGAAGCCTGGCTATCCGCCTCCCTCGCCCTGGAAGGAGCCAACTCCCGATGAGAACCGCGACGATCAAACCGAAGTGGCACACCACGGCCGAAGTGGCCGCCATGCTCGGTTTTCGGCCTGTCCAAGACGAAGATGCTCGTTCTCACGGGCGAGATCCGCTCCGTCAAGGTCGGCCGCAACCGACGCATCCTCCCCGCCTGGGTCGACGAGTACGTGAACCGCTGCGCCGAGGAAGCCGAGAGGTGGACGGCATGAGCGGCAAGCGTGCCAACGGCGAAGGTTCCATCTACCCCTACAAGAACGGCTACGCGGCCTATGTCTGGGTCACCAAGCCGGACGGCAAACGGGCCCGGAAGTACGTGTACGGCAAGACGCGCGCCCTGGTCCACGAGAAGTGGCTCAAGGCTCACGCCGACGCCAAGAAAGGCCCGGTGGCCACCCGGCACCGCACCCTCGCGGCCTTCCTCGACTACTGGCTTGAGTCGATCGTGAAGCCCAACCTCGCCCCGCTGTCGTACGTCTCGTACGAGGGCTCCGTGCGGCTCTACATCGCCGCGCACCTGGGCGGGAAGCGGCTCGACAGGCTGACCGTCCGCGACGTCCGTGAGTGGCTGACCAAGCTGGCGACGATCTGCCAGTGCTGCGCGCAGGACAAGGACACGAGACGCAAGCCTTCGCGTCGGCGCTGCTGCGCGATCGGGGAGTGCTGCGAGTCGTACCCGTCCCGCCGGGTGATCCAGGCGTCACGCGATGCCCTGCGGGCCGCCCTGACACACGCCGTCGCCGAGGAGGAGATCGGCAAGAACGTCGCGTCGCTCGTGAAGGTGCCCAAGCCGCGCCGCCGCCGGATCAAGCCGTGGTCCGTCGCCGAAGCCGGCCGCTTCCTCACGACGCCGCCGCTCGGGACGACCACCTCTTTGCCGCGTGGGTCCTCGTCCTGTGCCTCGGTCTGCGTCGCGGTGAGGTGTTGGGCCTGACGTGGAAGTCCGTGGACCTGGGCACCGGGGAGCTGTACGTGGATCACCAGATCCAGCGGGCCGGGCGCCGGATCCTGCACCGCGAGACCAAGACGGAGGACTCGGACGACTTCCTGCCTCTGCCCGCGCTGTGCGTCAAGGCACTGCGCATGCGTTACGCACAGCAGGCCGGCGACCGGAAGGCGGCCGGGGAGCTGTGGCAGGACAGCCGCGGGCTCATCTTCACGACCAAGTACGGCACCCCTATCGAGCCGGGGAACCTCACCCGCATGTTCGCCCTCCGCGCCCGCCGCGCCGGCCTCCGCGTCATCCCGTTGCGGAACACCCGGCACACGTGCAGCTCGCTGCTGGTCGCCCTCAAGGTGCACCCGAAGGTGGCGCAGCGGATCCTCCGGCACTCACAGATCGCGATGACGATGGAGGTCTACGCCGAGGCGAGCGACGAAGCGGTACGGGCCGCGATCGGGAAGCTGTCGGACGCCATGGGCGGTACCGGCTGACCTGTTGCTGTACTTCGCTGCTGTACAGGCATGAGAAAAGCCCCGCAGATGTCGTCTGCGGGGCTTCTACCTGTGCGCGCTCGGCAGGATTCGAACCTGCAACCTTCTGATCCGTAGTCAGATGCTCTATCCGTTAAGCTACGAGCGCCCGCTTTCGGGCGTTAACGGCCCTGCTGCGTTGCGGGCACAACCTTACATGACCCTCCGCGCCAGGTGAAATCCGATTCCCTCGCCCCCTCTGACCTGCTCGGGGACCCGGCGCGGGGGGTCTCGCCCCGGGCCTTCAGCCCTTGGTCCCGGGGAGGGTGGAGAGGGCGCCTGCGAAGTCTCCTACGGTCAGCGGGGTCAGGCCCGCGCTGCCCGGGGTGCCATCGGTGTCGCCCGTGGGGGCTGTGCCGCTGTTGCCGGGGGCGCCCTCGGGTTCGCCCTGGGGGGCCAGGCCCGCGCCGCCGGGGGCGCCTGAGCTGTCGCCGGCTGTTGCGGTGGCCGTGCCTGCGGCTGCCGCGGTCGTCGTCAGCAGGGCGATCGCCGCTGCTCGTGCCGCAGCCTTCTTGATCCTCATACGGGTTCCTGCGTCGGTCGGGAGCGTTTCCTCGACCGTCGCGCGTCCGTCCTTCGCGCCACCAGGTGTTTCGGGCGTCGTCGAATCTACCCGGAGGGGAGTGAGGGGGGTTGCGGGTCTGGCTCGGACATGGTTCAGGGAGTCCACACCACGTGCCGTGAACTCCCTGGTCCGATGGCGGAGGCGGAGGGATTTGAACCCTCGATGGGGGGTAAACCCCAAACCGCATTAGCAGTGCGGCGCCATAGACCAGACTAGGCGACGCCTCCCGCACACCTGCCGGTCAAGCAGGTGTGTGCAGATGATGGCACAGGCGGCGGGGCCGCTGCCAATCGCACCTACCGTACCGGTCACCGGGCCGCCGGGGCAAAGCCCTTGTCGGGGTGCGGGGTCGGGGCGAAGGGGAGGAGGCGGGGCGGAGCGGGCATAGCATCGGTGTACGGGCCGTTTCGGTTCGTAGGCCGATGGTCACGATGCGACAGCACCGCTGGGAGGCGCACGATGGCGTACGTCCGCCGCAAGGTCCGCGGCGCCCGCGTGAGCATCTGGCTCACCGGGCGGGCGAAGGGGCGGCGCCGGGGGTACGCGCCCGCCGTGGGGGAGGCCGACGGGCTGGATCTGGGGAAGATCGTCGAGGCCACCGTGCGGTTGCTCGACGGCGAGGGGCTGGGGCGGCTGTCGATGCGCCGGCTCGCCGCCGAGCTGGGCGTCACGGCCATGTCCGTCTACTGGTACGTCGACACCAAGGACGAGCTCCTGGAGCTGGCCCTCGACCACGCCTACGCCGAGCTGGACCTCCCCGCCGAGGACGATGGCGACTGGGTCGCGCAGCTCCGCCGGCTCGCGCACGAGCACCGGCGCATCCTCGTCGCCCACCCCTGGGTCTCCCGCCTCGCCGGCGAGTACCTGAACGTCGGGCCCCGCGCCGTGGCCTGCGTCGCCGCCGCGCAGCGGGCGATGCGCCGGGCCGGGTTGCCGGAGGAGGCGCTGACGGGCGGGCTGTCGCTGCTGTTTCCGTTCTCGTACGGGTTCGGGGGCGCCGGCGGGCGGCTGGCGGAGCTGTGCCGGGCGGCGGGGGTGACGGAGGACGAGTGCTACGGCGAGTTCGTACGGACGCTGCGGGAGCATCCCGAGTACGTGCAGCCGCCGGCGGCTGCCGCTCCGGTGCAGGCGGTCGGGCCGCCGGCGGCCGTCGCGCCGATACCGGCCGTGCTGCCCGCCGGGCACGAGCAGCGCGACCGCGACTTCAACTTCGCCCTGGAGTGCGTCCTCGCCGGCATGGCCGCCATGCGTGATCGTGTCGCCGAGCAGGTCCGGCCCACCATCACCCCGGCGTGAGTGCTGCCTAGACCCGCGCCTTCGCCGGTGTCTCCCTGCGCTCCGGCGGGCCCGCCTGCTGGAGGCCGCTGCGCGTCCGCAGCGCCACCTCCTTGATGCACGCGACCATCACGAACGCGAGCAGCGCCGCCGGGGCCGCGTACAGGAAGATGTCCGCCAGCCCGTGCCCGTACGAGCTCTCCACCACCGTCCGCACCGGCACCGGCAGCTCCGCGAGGTTCGGGATCGCCGTGCCGTCGCCGCCCGCCTCGCTCGCGGCGCGGGCCGGCGGGATGCCGAGGCCGGTGAGGCCGTCGCGCATGTAGCCGGAGATGCGGCCGCCGAGGACGGCGCCGAGGGCGGAGACGCCGACCGCGCCGCCCAGGGAGCGGAAGAACGCGACCGCCGAGCTGGCGGCGCCGAGGTCGGCGGGGTCGACCTGGTTCTGGGTGCACAGGACGAGGTTCTGCATCATCATGCCGATGCCCGTGCCGAGGGCTGCCATGTAGATCGCGATGTGCCAGTACGGGGTGTCGTAGCGCATGGTGCCCAGCAGGCTCAGCCCCGAGGTGAGCAGCAGCCCGCCGGCGACGAGCCAGACCTTCCAGCGGCCGGTGCGGGTGATGACCCACCCGGAGATCGTCGAGGCCAGGAAGATCCCCATGATCATGGGGATGGTCAGCAGGCCCGACTTCGTCGGGGACTCGCCGCGGGCGAGCTGGAAGTACTGGCTGAGGAAGACCGTCGCGCCGAACATCGCGATGCCGACGAAGAGGGACGCGAGCGAGGCGAGGGCGATGGTGCGGTTGCGGAAGAGGCGCAGCGGGAGGACGGGCTCCGGCACCCAGGTCTCGACCCACAGGAACGCGAGCCCGAGCGCGATCGCGCCGCCGGTCATCGCGAACGTCTGCCAGGACAGCCACGCGTACGACTCCCCCGCCAGGGTGACCCAGATCAGCAGCAGCGAGACGGAGGAGCTCATCAGCACGGCGCCGCGCCAGTCGATCGACACCTTCCGGCGCACCACCGGCAGCCGCAGGGTCTTCTGCAGGACGACGAGCGCGAGGATGGCGAACGGGATGCCGATGTAGAAGCACCAGCGCCAGCCCAGCCAGCTGGTGTCGGTGATCACGCCGCCGAGGACGGGGCCGCCGACGGTGGCGACGGCGAAGGTGGCGCCGAGGTAGCCGCTGTAACGGCCGCGTTCGCGGGGGGAGATCATCGCGGCGAGGATGATCTGCGCGAGGGCGCTGAGGCCGCCGACGCCGATGCCCTGGACGACGCGGCAGGCGATGAGCATGCCCGTGCTCTGGCTGAGGCCGGCGACGATCGAGCCGGCGACGTAGATCACGAGGGCGAGCTGGACCAGGAACTTCTTGCTGGCGAGGTCGGCGAGCTTGCCCCAGAGGGGGGTGGAGGCGGTCATCGCGAGGAGGGCGGCGGTGACGACCCAGCTGTACGCGCTCTGCGTGCCGTCGAGGTCCGCGATGATCCGGGGGAGGGCGTTGCTGACGATGGTCGAGGAGAGGATGGCCACGAACATGCCGAGCAGCAGGCCGGAGAGGGCCTCCAGTATCTGCCGGTGAGTCATGCCGGGAGATTCGACTTTAGTTTGTTGCACTAAGCAACTGTATGACGAATGGTTGCCGAAGGCAATCGAAGCCGGGGCGGCGGGGGCGCCGGCGGGCGGAAGGGGGCCTTCCCCCCGCTGACAGGCGTCCGGGGCGTTCGCTAGTGTCCTGCTCCATGGCTCACAATCCGCAAGGTCAACAGCCCGATCCCAACTACGACCCGGCCGGGAACACGCAGATGTTCCGCGCCTTC
>NZ_JACBXC010000200.1 GCF_013870535.1 Streptomyces phytophilus
AGCTGCCAGCGGCTCAGATGACGGGTGTCCCCGAGGAAGAAGCCGTCCGGCCGGGCCTCCCGGTCCCCGGTGACGTCCCCGGAGCGGGTCACCGCGGCGAACGCCCCGCCGTGGAAGAGAAGCCGGTGTTCCGCGCCGCTCATGCGAGCGCCTCCCTCAGCGAGGTGTCATCGCGTCATTACGTCTGGTTGGCACGCAAAACTAGCGCGCTGCTGTCGGGTCGACAAGCAGAACCGGGGGCGCACGCACGCATGTTGCGGGAGCACGGCCCGCGTACTCCCGGTTCCGGTCGACTCGTACCGCGTCCAAGGGGCGCACCCTGTCCGCATGGTGAGATTTCCCGCACCCGATCGCGTGATTCTCCCCACGCCTGATAAGGCTTGCGCTCAAACGAGCGCTCAAATGTGGACGCTACCTCTCGTATGCGCGGCACTGAGTGCCACGCACATCCCTTCATCTCTCGAAGCCACAACTGCGTTCCGTAACGCGGATGACCCGCCCGGCTTGCCGATGCCCGCCCGTCCGGGATCGTCGTTAAGAGAAGTGAAGAAGGGGCGCGGCTCCCGGTCGCCAGCAGGATCCCAGGTGTGAGGGCCGAACCCCCTCGTGATCGTCTACGCCTCATCCCCTGGAGCCTTCGATCTGGGTATGTTCCTCGCCGTCAGGGCAGCTCCCCCCGCCAGGGGTCCCACACGAGGAGTCGATCCCGTGCCGGAAACGAAGCCGGATCAGCCGGATAAGAAGCAGGCAGCGAAGAAGTCCCCGGGGAAAGGGGCTCCGTCCGCGGCGAAGGCGTCCGCGAAGGCGGAAGCGGTCAAGTTCGTCTACGACTTCCACGAGGGCAACAAGGACCTCAAGGACCTCCTCGGCGGCAAGGGCGCCAACCTCGCCGAGATGACCAACCTCGGCCTGCCCGTCCCGCCGGGCTTCACCATCACCACCGAAGCCTGCAAGGTCTACCTCGCCAGCGGCGCCGAACCCCCCGCCCTGCGCGACGAGGTCGGCGCCCACCTCGACGCCCTCGAACGGCGCATGGGCAAGAAGCTCGGCCAGGCCGACGACCCGCTGCTGGTCTCCGTACGCTCCGGCGCCAAGTTCTCCATGCCCGGCATGATGGACACCGTCCTCAACATCGGCCTCACCGACGCCTGCCTGCCCGGGCTCGCCGCCCAGGCCGGCGACGAGCGGTTCGCCTGGGACTCCTACCGCCGCCTCATCCAGATGTTCGGCAACACCGTCCAGGGCATCGACGGCGAGCTGTTCGAGACCGCGCTGGAGGACGCCAAGCACGCCAAGGGCGTCGCCACCGACGTCGAACTGGACGCCGCCGACCTCGAAGCCCTCGTCGGCACGTTCAAGGACATCGTCGCGAAGGAGACCGGCCGGCCCTTCCCGCAGGACCCGCGCGAGCAGATGGACCTGGCCGTACGGGCCGTCTTCGACAGCTGGAACGGCGAGCGCGCCAAGCTCTACCGCCGCCAGGAGCGCATCGCCGGCGACCTCGGCACCGCCGTCAACATCTGCTCCATGGTCTTCGGCAACCTCGGCCCCGACTCCGGCACCGGCGTCGCCTTCACCCGCGACCCCGCCAGCGGCCAGCAGGGCGTCTACGGCGACTACCTGCAGAACGCGCAGGGCGAGGACGTCGTCGCCGGCATCCGCAACACCGTGCCGCTCGCGAAGCTCCAGGACCTCGACGAGGCGTCGTACGACGAGCTGATGCGGATCATGGAGACGCTGGAGACGCACTACCGCGACCTGTGCGACATCGAGTTCACCATCGAGCGCGGCAAGCTGTGGATGCTCCAGACCCGGGTCGGCAAGCGCACCGCGGCGGCGGCGTTCCGGATCGCCGTGCAACTCGTCGACCAGGGGCTGATCACCGAGGCCGAGGCGCTGCAGCGCGTCAACGGGGCGCAGCTGGCGCAGCTGATGTTCCCCAGGTTCGACAACGGCCACAAGGGCGAACGGCTGGCCCGCGGCATCGCCGCCTCGCCGGGCGCCGCCGTCGGCAAGGCGGTCTTCGACTCGTACACCGCCGTGAAGTGGTCGCGCTCCGGCGAGAAGGTCATCCTCATCCGCCGCGAGACCAACCCCGACGACCTCGACGGCATGATCGCCGCCGAGGGCATCCTCACCTCCCGCGGCGGCAAGACCTCGCACGCCGCCGTCGTCGCCCGCGGCATGGGCAAGACGTGCGTGTGCGGCGCGGAGGAGCTGGAGGTCGACACCAAGCGGCGCCAGCTGACCGCGCCCGGCGGCGAGGTCATCGACGAGGGCGACGTCGTGTCCATCGACGGCTCCAGCGGCAAGGTCTACCGCGGCCGGGTGCCGGTCGTGCCGTCGCCGGTCGTGGAGTACTTCGAGGGCCGCATGCACGCCGGCGCCGAGGACGCCGACGAACTCGTCGTCGCCGTCCACCGCCTCATGTCGTACGCCGACCGCATCCGCCGGCTGCGCGTGCGCGCCAACGCCGACAACTTCGACGACGCCGCCCGCGCCCGCCGCTTCGGCGCGCAGGGCATCGGGCTGTGCCGCACCGAGCACATGTTCCTCGGCGAGCGGCGCGAGCTGGTCGAGCGGCTGATCCTCGCCGACACCGAGGAGGAGCGGGAGGCGGCCCTGACGGAGCTGCTGCCGCTCCAGCAGCGGGACTTCGTGCAGCTCTTCGAGGTGATGGACGGCCTGCCCGTCACGGTGCGGCTCCTCGACCCGCCGCTGCACGAATTCCTGCCGGACATCACCGAGCTGTCGGTACGGGTCGCGCTCGCCGAGTCGCGCAAGGACCACAACGAGAACGACCTGCGCCTCCTCCAGGCCGTCCACCGGCTGCACGAGCAGAACCCGATGCTGGGCCTGCGCGGCGTACGCCTCGGGCTGGTGATCCCGGGGCTGTTCACGATGCAGGTACGGGCCATCGCGGAGGCCGCGGCGCAGCGCCTGGAGGCGAAGGGCGACCCGCGGGCGGAGATCATGATCCCGCTGGTGGGCACGGTGCAGGAACTGGAGCTGGTACGCGACGAGGCCGAAGCCGTCATCGCGGAGGTCCAGGCGGCGCGGGGCCTGGAGCTGAAACTGACGCTCGGCACGATGATCGAGCTGCCGCGGGCCGCGCTGACGGCCGGTCAGATCGCGGAGTCCGCGGACTTCTTCTCGTTCGGCACAAACGACCTGACCCAGACCGTGTGGGGCTTCTCACGCGACGACGTGGAGGCGAGCTTCTTCACCGCGTACCTGGAGAAGGGCATCTTCGGCGTCTCCCCGTTCGAGACGATCGACAAGGACGGCGTCGGCGCGCTGGTCCGCGACGCGGCGAAGGCGGGGCGCGCGACGCGGCCGGACCTGAAGCTGGGCGTGTGCGGCGAGCACGGCGGCGACCCGGAGTCGGTGCACTTCTTCCACGACGTGGGTCTCGACTACGTCTCGTGCAGCCCGTTCCGCATCCCGGTGGCCCGGCTGGAGGCGGCACGGGCGGCGGCACAGCCGGCGCAGGACGGGACCGCCCGCAAGGGGGCGGCGCAGAACAGGACTGCCACGAAGGGCACTTCACCGGCCGCAGCTGCCACCAACGGAACCTCCCCGAACGGCGGCAGGGCCCACGCCACCAAGCCCGCCCCCCACGGCCGCAAACCCCAACCCGCCACCTGAACCCCCGGCCACCGTCGGCGTTGCCCTGACCCTCACCCGACGGCAGACCGGTTCCGGAGGGGCGGCGCCCGTGCGGGGGCGCCGCCCCTCGCCGGCGTCGACCCGAACGAGCCGGTGCCGTTCGCGCTGACGGCCGTTGCCGGGATACGTGCTGTGGGCCGGTTTCGGGCCGGGGCGGTGGCTAAGTCTCTGGCGGGCGGCTGTAGCTGTCGATGACAGTTTTTGTCGTCGAGGCGTCCTGGAAGACGAGTTCCCACGGGCCGGTGTTGACGTCCATCTCTTTGCCGAAGCCCACCCACTTGCCTGCCATGCGGCGGCCGGTGGGTTCGACGAGCAACTGCAGTACGCCGTGGTAGCGGGCGCCCCGGTAGTAGCCGTCCGAGGCAGTCTGCTCTGTCCAGGTGCCCGTGATGACGCTGCCATCGACGGTGAGGTCCAGCGTCAGCGGCGACTCGGGGTTCAGAGAGGCATTCGGCAGGCTGCGGCCGGTGAGGACGTTGCCGTGTTGGATGAGCACCACGAAGTGGGCGCCGGTGAACGACTCTCCGCGGCCGGAGGAGAAGAACTCGTATCGGCTCAGCCAGATACCGGCGTAGTTCGTCGCCGGGGCCGTTCGCGGTGCGGTGGCCCTGCCCCCGGCCGGAATGCCGGTGGGTGAGTCCTCAAGGTCGTGACCGCCGTGGCCGTCGTCGGCGACGCGGGCTTGGGGGACGGTGAAGCCGAGCGTGGCCAGCGGCAGGCCCGTGACGGCCTCCAGCGCGCGGGCGTAGGCCGGGTGGGGGGCAGTGACCGTGCCCGCCTCCCAGCGCTGGATCAGGCGTTTGTTCGCGCTGTTGGGCCGGCCGATGCGTTCGCCGGCCGCGCGTACGGCGCGGGCCAGGTCGTCCTGCGACATCTGCAGCGAGAGCCGGGCGGCCTGCAGCGCGCTGTTGGGTGTAGCCATACCGATCACCGTAGCCATGGTCGTGCCGGAACGACACCTAAATGACGCCGCCTGTGTCGTCGGAATGTCGCCTGCAACGACGCCGCGGGAGGCGACGTTTCGACGTCATTCTGTCCGGGTGGCAGAACGTACCAGTACCCGGCAGACCCCGCGGCCCGAAATCCCCCGGCTCACGCTGCGCGTGTCCCGCGACAGCGGCAGGACGTGGCAACCGGAGAGACGCTTCTTCACCCGCGACTGCGACCCGCCGCTGCTCAACGGCACCTACCCGCCTTGCCGGTGCCCCCGCTGCCGCGGAGGGCGGGGGGCGTGAGCGCCAGTGCGGGGAACGCACCCGGCCGGCGGACCCGCGCCACAGCTGAGGAGACCGCCATGAGCACTGCCCCTCTCCGGTTCGCCTGGTTAGAGATCACCGGCCGCTGCAACGAGTCGTGCGGCCACTGCTACGCGGACAGCAGTCCGCAGGGCACACACGGATCCATGACCGTGTCCGACTGGGAACGCACGATCCGGCAACTCGCCGAGCTAGGCGCCCGCGACGTCCAGTTCATCGGCGGAGAACCCACCCTTTACCCGTACATCGGCCGCCTCATCACCTACGCCCGCGCGCAGGGCCTGGCCGTCGAGATGTTCTCGAACCTCGTCGCCGTCCGCGACGAGTTGTGGCGCACCATCCGCGACTGCGGCGTCAAGCTCGCGACTTCGTACTACTCCGACCGCGCGGCCGAGCATGACCGCGTGACCAAGCTGCCCGGATCGCACCGGCGCACCCGGGCGAACATCGAGAAGGCGCTGCGCCTCGGCGTCCCCGTCCGCGGGGGCGTCGTCGCCGTGCGCCGGGACCAGCGGGTGCAGCAGGCCGCGGCCGACCTCACGGGCCTCGGTGTCGACACGGTCGGCGGCGACCGCACCAGGGCGTTCGGCCGGGGCAGCGACGGGGCCGCGCCGACGGTCTCCGACCTGTGCGGGCACTGCGCGCACGAGAAGGTGGCGATAGGCCCTGACGGCGGCGTGTGGCCGTGCGTCCTGGGCCGCTTCCTCGTCGCCGGCAACGTCAGGCGCACCGCGCTGGCCGACATCTGGAACGGACCGCGGATGGCCGCGGTCGGCCGCGAGATCGAGGACGCGCACGGGCCTGGCGCAGCATCGTGTACGCCCCCGCAGTTCCTTCCCATGTGCGGCCCGTGCGGGCCGTGCGTCCCGTCCGTGGGGCACTGCGACCCGCGGGCCGCGGATAGCATCGCCTCTCCGGGAGGACCACACACGGGCGGGAGCACGCGATGACGGACCACGGGGACGACGCCGGCCAGTGGCCCGAGGCCGACGCCGGCGCGGCAGTCCGGACGGACGAGGAGTGGGCGCGGATCGCCGGCTACGTCCGCCACTCCGCGAACAAGCTGGGACCCGACCTGCCACTGTGCCTCCCCGGGGAGCCCAACGAGTGCGGCCGGCGGCCGCAGCAGCACGTGCTCGCCTGGGCCGCGGAGCTGAAGGCGCGGGCCCACCACCTGATCGAGACGTCCGCACCGGACGAGGCCCGGGGAGCACATGCGGCAGGCCCTCTGTACCGGCGGCGGGTGGCGGAGCTGCGCGAGCGGTCCTGACGCCGGCAGAGGATGGCCCGGGCGCGCTCCCGGCGCGTGCCCGTGGCGCCACCCCTCGTGCCGGGTTCAGGCGAGCCAGGCGCGGTAGTGGGTGGGGGCGATGCGGGCGTCGGGTGGGGGGAGGAGGGCGTTGTCCGGGGCCGCGGCGAACATGCCGGCGGTGGCGTCGGTGACCACCGAGCGTCCGTCGGGGTGGGCTGCCAGGGTGATCCGGCCGAGTTCGTCGAGGGGGAAGACGTCCGGTCCCGCGATGTTCAGCGTGCCGTTCAGGGGGCTGCCGGCGGCGACGCCGGCGACCGCGTCGGAGACGTCCCGGGCGGCGATCGGCTGGATCGGGGTGGCGGGGAGGCGGACGGTGTCCCCCTCGGTGGTCATGGCCAGGGTCGGCTGCATGAACTCCATGAACTGGGTGGCGCGGACGACGGAGTACGGGATCGGGCCGGCCTTGAGGATGTCCTCCTGGAGCGTCTTGGCCCGGTAGTAGTCCAGGTCCGGCACCAGGTCGACGCCGACGATCGACAGGATCACGGCGTGCCCCACCCCGGCTTCCGCGCTCGCGGCCAGGATGTTGTCCATCGAGGTCCGGAAGAACGCCGGGGAGGCGTCGTCGAAGGTCGGTGAGTTCGTCAGGTTGAGGACGGTCTCGGCGCCGGCCACCGCCTGCGCCAGGCCCTCGCCGGTGAGCACGTCGACGCCCGTGGACGGCGCGTGCGGCACGGCCTCGTGTCCGGCGGCGGCGAGCTTCTCGACGACCTGCGACCCGATCAGGCCGGTACCGCCGATGACTGCGATCTTCATGGACCACCTTCCGTCGAGCATGCGACAGCCCGCCCGGAGCGGTTGCGCGCACGGGCGCGGAACGGATACCCCCGAATCACCGTATACGCGCCGGATTCCGCCCGCCTGTCGAGCGGGGCGCCGCCCCTCGCCCCCGCTGCCGGGCGCACGCGGGTTCGTTACGCTGTCGCTCGCGCTATCGGGGCCGCGGGTGGCGGTCCGGGACCAGGCGAG
>NZ_JACBXC010000201.1 GCF_013870535.1 Streptomyces phytophilus
CGGGCCGCCGCCCGCACTGTGTTCTTGGTCTCATTGGCCACGATCCGCAGCAGCCACGGCCGGAAGGCCGCTCCGTCCCGGAAGCCGCCCAATGCCCGGTATGCCTTGATGAAGGCGTTCTGCACCACGTCTTCGGCCTCCGCGCCCGCCCCCAGCAGCAGCGCGAGCCGGTGCGCGGTCTCCGCGTGCGCGCGCACCAGTTCCGCGTACGCCTCGGACTCCCCGGCCCGTACGCGCGCGATCAGACGCGCCTCACCCGCACCGTCCCCGCTGATCGCCGCACCTCCCCCCGCCACCCGCCGACGCCCCCCGCACCCTCCCTACACCGCCGGGCCGAAACGGGTTCCGCACCTGAGAGAATGAGCCGCATGGCAGCCCCGACCCATCGCCCCCGTGTGCTCTCCGGCATCCAGCCCACCGCCGGCTCGTTCCACCTCGGCAACTACCTCGGCGCCGTCCGCCAGTGGGTGGCCCTCCAGGACACGCACGACGCGTTCTACATGGTGGTGGACCTGCACGCGATCACGGTCCCCCAGGATCCCCAGGAGCTGCGGGACAGCACGCGCCTGGCCGCCGCGCAGCTGCTCGCCGCCGGTCTCGACCCGGAGCGCTGCACGCTGTTCGTCCAGAGCCACGTGCCCGAGCACGCGCAGCTCGGCTGGGTGATGAACTGCCTCACGGGGTTCGGCGAGGCGTCCCGGATGACGCAGTTCAAGGACAAGGCCGCCAAGCAGGGCACGGCCAACACCACCGTCGGCCTCTTCACGTACCCGATCCTGCAGATCGCCGACATCCTGCTCTACCAGGCCGACGCCGTCCCCGTCGGCGAGGACCAGCGCCAGCACATCGAGCTGACCCGCGACCTCGCCGAGCGCTTCAACAGCCGCTTCGGCCGGACGTTCACCGTGCCCGCGCCGTACATCCTCAAGGAGACGGCCCGGATCTACGACCTCCAGGACCCGACCGTGAAGATGAGCAAGTCCGCGTCCTCGCCCAAGGGCCTGATCAACCTCCTCGACGAGCCGAAGTCCTCCGCGAAGAAGATCAGGAGCGCGGTGACGGACACGGACACCGAGATCCGCTACGACCCGGAGGCCAAGCCCGGCGTCAGCAACCTCCTCACCATCTACTCGACCCTCACCGGCGCCCCCGTCGCCGAACTGGAGCAGAAGTACACCGGCAAGGGCTACGGTGCGCTGAAGACCGACCTCGCCGAGGTGGTGACCGAGTGGGTGACGCCGTTCCGCTCCCGTACGCAGGACTACCTGGACGACCCGGAGACGCTGGACTCGCTGCTGGCCAAGGGCGCGGAGAAGGCGCGTGCGGTCGCGGCGGAGACACTCGCCGAGGCATATGACAAGGTGGGCTTCCTGCCCGCCAAGCACTGAGGGCCCGTGAAGGAGACGCTTGTGGGGACCGTGACGGTCGGTGTATCGATCGCCGTCCCGGAGCCGTACGGCAGCCTGCTGCAGCAGCGCCGGATCGGCTTCGGCGACACCGCGGCCCACGGCATTCCCACGCACATCACGCTGCTGCCGCCGACCGAGGCCGACGCCGGGGCGCTGCCGCGGATCGAGCGGCACCTGGCGCAGATCGCCGACTGCGGGGTGCCCTTCCCGATGCGGCTGAGCGGTACGGACACGTTCCGGCCGCTGACGCCGGTGGTCTTCGTGCAGGTGGTGGAGGGGGCGGCGGCCTGCTCGTGGCTGCAGAAGATGGTCCGGGACGCGTCGGGGCCGCTGGCCAGGGAGCTGCAGTTCCCGTACCACCCGCATGTGACGATCGCCCACGACATCGACGAGGCGGCGATGGACCGGGCGGCGGCGGAGCTGGAGGACTTCGAGGCCGCGTGGTCGGTGGGCGGGTTCTCGCTGTACGAGCAGGACGCGGAGGGCGTGTGGCGGCTGGAGCGGGAGTTCCGCTTCGGCGGTGACTCGGCGCTGGAGCTGCCGGCGCAGACGCGCTCCGAGCCGGCGCCGTCGCCGGGCTGACACGGTCGCGGGGCTGACGCCTTCTCCTGCGCTGACGACTTCGCCGGCGCTGACACCGTCGCCGCGCTGACGTCTTCGCCCGCGCTGGCGTCTTCGCCGGGCTGATGCGCCACGCCAGCGTGCCGCGTCGCTTTCCCCACCCTCCCCACAGATAGCCTGGCGTTTCCGGGGCATACGCCGGTTCGTACGGCCGCCGCGCACCCGGTGGCGGCTCGGGGGACGCGACGGCGGGAGTGCACCGTGGAGTGGCTGACCAGGTTGCCCGTCGTCGGCCCGCGCATCGCGCGGCTGCTGCGCACCCGCGCGTACCGGGCCTTCGAGTACGTCCAGGACCGGCACTGGAGCCGGCTCGCCGGGGCCGTGACGTTCAGCAGCTTCGTCGCCCTCTTCCCGCTGATCACCACCGCCGCCGCGATCTCCGCCGGTGTCCTGAGCGACAGCCGGCGCAAGGACCTGGAGGACTGGCTCACCGAGCAGGTGCCCGGCATCTCCGACCGGCTCGACCTCGGCGGGCTCTTCGCGAACGCCGGCACGGTGGGGCTGATCTCGCTGGCCGCGCTGCTGTTCACCGGCATCAACTGGATCAGCACCCTGCGCGACTGCCTGCGGGCCGTGTGGGACCGCGCGGACATCTCCGAGAACCCGTTCGTCGGCAAGGGCAAGGACGCCCTCATCCTGCTCGGCCTCGGCGGCACGGTGCTCGTCTCGCTGACCGTCTCGATCACGGCCACGACCGCCGCCGACGCCGTACTCGGCGCGCTCGGCGTCAAGGAGGGCGGCTGGGGCGGGGCGCTGCTGGAGGTGGCCGCGTTCGCCGCCGCCGTGACCGCGGGGTTCCTGCTGCTGGTCTACGTCCTGACCCGGCTGCCCGGAGTCCACCCGCCGCGGCGGCGGGTGGTGGAGGCCGCGCTCGGCGGGGCGGTGGGCTTCGAACTACTCAAGCTTCTTCTCAGCGGCTACTTCAGCGGCATCGCCGGAAAGAGCGTCTACGGCGCCTTCGGCGTCCCCGTCGCGCTCGTCGTCTGGATCAACTTCATGGCCCGCCTCCTGCTCTATTGCGCCGCCTGGACGGCCACGCCCGACGAGGTCGGGAAGCGGCCAGCGGCGGTGGATGACGTAGGCGACGATCGCGAGCAGCGCGACTGAGCCGATCGTGATGGCGAGCGCCGTGCCGACGCCGCCCTCCTCACCGCCGTCCGCGGCGGTGGGCTCGGTGCCGTCGGACGCGGACGGCTGCTCGCCGGAGCCGGCGGAGCCCTGGCCGCCGTCGGCGTTCTTGCCGGAGTCCTGGCCCGCGCCGTCCTCCTCGCGCATGCCCTCCGGCGGGACCAGCTCGCCGACCGGCTGCACGGCGGGGGCGGCCTTGAAGCCCCAGTCCAGCAGCTTGCCGGCCTCCTTGTAGACGGCGTTGGACTCGTCCTCGTCGGGGTGCATGACGGTGACGAGCAGCACCCGGCCGTCGCGCTCGGCGACGCCGGTGAAGGTGGCGCCGGCGTTGGTGGTGTTGCCGTTCTTGATGCCGGCGATGCCCTTGTAGACGTCCACGTCGACGTCGCCGGTCAGCAGCCGGTTGGTGTTCTGGATCTCGAAGTACTCGCGCTTCTTGCCCTTCTTCCCGCCCGGGAACTTCGCCCGGGGGGTGGCGGCGTACGCGCGGAAGTCGGGGTTCTGCATGCCGGCGCGGGCGAAGAGCGTGAGGTCGTACGCGCTGGAGGTCTGCCCCTTCGCGTCGTACCCGTCGGGGCTGACCACGTTCGTGTCCTCGGCGCCCAGCTCGCGCGCCCGGTCGTTCATGGCCTGCACCGTGGCGTCGACGCCGCCGTTCATGGCCGACAGCACGTGCACGGCGTCGTTGCCGGAGCGGAGGAAGACCCCGAGCCACAGC
This sequence comes from Streptomyces phytophilus, assembly GCF_013870535.1. GTDB lineage: Bacteria > Actinomycetota > Actinomycetes > Streptomycetales > Streptomycetaceae > Streptomyces > Streptomyces phytophilus. The sequence continues at coordinate 3,877 of NZ_JACBXC010000201.1, forward strand.
TCGCGGACGGTGTAGGTGAGGTCCTCCTTGATGCCGACGAGGCTGCTGCCCGCGCCCATGCCCTCCAGTTCCTCGGCGGCGACCTTGTGCTTCTCCTCCTTGTTGAACAGGGGCAGCAGGGTCTCCGCGAAGAGCATCTTCAGCGTGCTGGCCGGGGGCAGCTTCCAGTGCGCGTTGTGCGCGGCGAGCACCGCGCCGCTCTCGGCGTCGGCGACGACCCAGGAGCGGCCGGTGAGCTTCTTCGGCAGCTCGGGGGCGCCGGTGCCGAGGTCGACGTGGGTGCCGGGCTGGCCGAGGAGGGTGCCCCCGACGTTCGACATCTGGTCGGGCGGCCGCGGCTTGTCGTCCTGGGCCGCGGCGGGCGCGACGCCCCCGAGCGACAGGAGCGTGGCGGCGGCGGCGAGCGCGGCGCCGCGGATAGTCACATGAGATGTCGGCACGTCGCGAACCTACCTGGAGTCGCCGTCGATGTGGACACCGAGGTGCGCTAGTTGGCCGAGCGCCCCCGGACGGGTCGGAGGGTCGTCAGGACCCCGTCTGCACCTCGCGGGCCCGGTCGGTGCAGACGCCCATGAGTTCCTCGACGACCGCCATGTGGTCCTCCAGGTCGTTCACCGGTTCGAGCCCCAGCCAGCAGACTACGGTGCCCTGCCGGGCCAGCACGGTGACCACGGTCTCGTCGAGGTCGGGGTTGGTGTGCCGGAGGGCGACCGCCTGGTCCGCCTCGCTGGGGAAGGACACCGCCGTCGCCTCGTTGCTCGCCTTGAACGTCTCGGACTCCTCCGAGTAGGCGTCGGCGGCCACCTTCGTGCTCCGGCACGCCGCGACGTTGAACTCGGCCCCGACCATCGTCGCGCCCTCGTACGGCCGCTGGACGTACTCGGACGCCCCCACGTGGCAGGGGGAGTCCCGCCGGGAGGCCGGCGGGTTGCGCTCCTCCCAGCCCGGGGGGAGGCTCTGCAGGTCCGGCAGGACCTCCTTCGTCTCGGCGGCCGTCAGCGCGCGCGGCGCGTAGCCGCCGCCGGAGTCGCCGTCGGTGATGACCGTCACGCCGCCGTACGCCCCGAGCGCGATCAGCACCGCGAGCAGCGCGGCCCCCAGCGCGAGCGTGGCGCGTCCGGCGGGTGTCCTGTTGACGGTCAGCGGGCCCAGCGTGATCTGGCTGCCCTTCACGTCGCTGCCGGAGATGACCACGCTGCCGGCGGTGTTCTGGACGGGCGCGTGCACCATGGCGGCGAGCCGGCCCGCGAACTCGGCGTCCCCGTCGATCGCCTCGGCGAGCGCCGCCCGCACCTCCCGCTGGGCGGCGGGGTCACCGGGCGCGGCGGTCAGACCGTCCAGCGCGGCGCGACCGCGAACGGAGCGGCGCAGCCTTTCCTGTACGAACGTGGACGTGGCCGTGCCGGCCGCGCCCCCCACGACGGAGATCACCGCATGGGCGGCCATCGCCGCTAAGTCGCTCGGGTACATTCCCCACCCTCGTATGTCACCACGGACCCCCGCGACCCCCCTGGTCATGCCCGCGACACACAGGCTACTCCGGCGGGTGCCCCCGCCGCCGGGGCGATCCGCCGGTACCGCGCCGGGTGGCCTTGTCCCACTCGGCTCTGGTGAGGGCGTACTCGACCTCGCCGTGCTCGGAGCCCTCGATCGCCTCGGGCCAGTCGCCGGTGAAGTGCCGTACGAAGCACAGCCCCGACTTCTCCATGACGCGCCGGGAAGCGGCGTTGACGGCCATCGTGTTGGCCGTGACGCGCTCGACCCCCAGATCCGTGAAGCCCTTGCGGATCAGCGCGCGGGAGCCTTCGGTGGCGTAACCGCGGCCCCAGGCGGCCCTGTTGAGGCGGTAGCCGAGTTCGACGACGGCGGGGCTGTCCGCCGCCACCGGCCGGAACTCGAACCAGCCCAGGAAGGCGCCGGTGCCCTTCTCCTGAGCGGCCCAGTACCCGCGGGTCCCCCAGGGGTAGTCGTGCATGAGCCGCGGCAGGACACGGCTCTCCACCGCCTCGCGGCCGGTGGGGCGGCCGCCGTTGATGAAGCGCATGACCTCGGGGTCGCCGTCCAGGGCGATCAGGTCATCGGCGTCGGCCGCCGTGAACGGGCGCAGGGTGAGACGGCCGGTCTCCAGGAAGTTGGCCACCCCCCGATCCTCATCCGCCCGCCCGCCCCCCGCACCCGCTTTTCCACCGTGCTGCCTCCCGGCCGTCGCCGAGGCGTTCTTCTGACGACGGGGGCGTGGCGCAACCCCCGGCACCCTCCGTTGCGTGTATCCGACCGGCGGCCGCGGGTGGGAGCCGCGATCGGCCGGGCGGCCATTAGGATCACGCGCACGGCACAGCAGCGGAGTTGACGACCCCGGGGGGACCCATCGGTATGGCCGGACAGGAAGCGGACCCGGGTGCGCCTGCGCAGGGCTCGGTCTTCCAGCCGCTGGAGGCCGGCGACCCCGTGCAGTTGGGTGACTACGTCCTCGCCGCACGCCTCGGCGCCGGCGGCATGGGTACGGTCTACCTCTCGCACACCCTGGCCGGGCGGCCCGTCGCGATCAAGGCGATCCGTCCGGAGCTGGCGGGCGACCCGGACTTCCGGCGCCGCTTCCGCCAGGAGGTGGCCGCCGCGCGGCGGGTGCACGGCCTGTACACCGCGCCCGTCATCGACAGCGAGATCGACACCGCCCCGCTCTGGCTCGCCACCGCCTTCGTCCAGGGCCCCACGCTCGCCGCGGCGGTCACCCGCCACGGCACGCTCCCCGTCGCGTCCGTCCTGCTGCTGGCCGCGGGGGTGGCCGAGGCACTCCAGGCCGTGCACGGGGAAGGCATCGTGCACCGCGACCTGAAGGCGTCCAACGTGCTGCTGGCCACGGACGGCCCCCGCGTCATCGACTTCGGCATCGCGCGGGCCGTCGACGCGACGGCACTCACGAAGACCGGGGTCGCCGTGGGCACGCCCCCGTTCATGGCGCCCGAGCAGGCGCTGAACAAGGAGATCGGCCCGGCCACCGACATCTTCTCCCTCGGCCAGCTCGTCACGTACGCGGCGAAGGGCACACCCGCGTTCGGGGAGGGCCAGTCGCACGGCGTGCTGTACCGCATCGTGCACGAGCAGCCGGACCTGGCCGGCGTACCCGACGCCCTGCTGCCCCTGCTGCGCCGGTGCCTGGCCAAGGACCCCGCCGAGCGGCCCTCCGCCGCCGAGGTCATCGGCCTGTGCCGGGCGGCCTCCGAGGGCGGCATTCTGCGGCGTACCGGCGACTGGCTCCCCGGGGCCGTGACGGCGGACCTCACCCGCCACCACGACGTACCCGCG